>JBIIIL010000194.1:0-5116 GCA_044234825.1 Phycisphaerales bacterium | reverse complement strand
AGTGCACATCGTCCACGTCGTAGGTCACCGGACCGGACGCAGACTCCGCGCCCTTTGCTGGCGGTGCCTGCACGGCGGACGCGTGCGCATCGGTCCGCAGCGACGCGATCGACGCGGCCGCGATGACGGTGGATGCCATGACGGAGAGCGTGACGACGGGACGACTGGACAGGCAGCAGAGCATCGAGATCTCCTGGATATCTGTGAATGGGGGCCGGTGCCGCGCACTGGCCACCAGAATCTACGCGTGCGGATTGCGCCTCATCCGCGGCGCCATCGGAAAGTGCGTCCGCATCCCCTGATCGGGGGACGAACGGCGGGCTGGCGGCAGTCGCAGGCGATCGATCGCATCGGACGATTCAGCGCGGGGCTGCACTCACGGGTCGTGGAGGCTCGAAACGATGCGAGGGGAGCTTGGACAGGAGTTCTGCGATCGCACGGTCAAGTTGCGGGTCGCGACCCGCAACACGATCGGACGGGTCGAGCTCCACCTTGATGTCGGGCGCCACGCCCTCGTTCTCGATCGAGTAGCCGCGTTCAGGCGTCCAGTACGCCCAGCCGGGCTGCGTCGACGTGCCGCCATCGACGAAGGCCTTGCCTCCATCGATGCCGACCACGCCACCCCAGGTGCGGGTCCCGATCAGGGGGCCAAGATTCAGCCTGCGAACCGTCTGTGCGAAGATGTCGCCGTTGCTCGCCGAGTCCTGGTCGATGAGTACCGCAATCGGACCCTCGAGCGACTTCTGGGGCTCCGGCTCGGAGATGCCGACTCGCGGCACGAACCACGCCCAAGGCTTGCGCATGAGGCGTTCCACCAGCACCGGGCTCACGAAGCCGCCGCCGTTGTTGCGGATGTCGATCACCAGGCCATCGCGGTCGATCTGCGGGAAGTACCCGCGCATGAACGCCGTGATGCCAGCCGCGCCCATGTCCGGCAGGTGGATGTAGCCGAGCCGCCCCCCGCTTCGCTCCGACACCAGCCTCCGGTTCGCCTCGACCCACTCGTGGTAACGCAGCTCGGACTCGGTCTCGGGCAACGTGATCCGCACCGTCCGCGCGTTCGCGCCATCGGCCGTGTCCGCGATCGTCAGCTCGACCGGGCGCCCGGCCCGTCCGACGAGCCACTCGCCGAACTCCCGACCCGCCGTGATCTTGCTCCCATCCACCGCAACGACGAACTGGCCGGGCTTCACCCCCCGGAACGGCACCGCGAGCGGGCTCTCCGGTCCGCCCATCGGACCCATGTGGGGCAGCACGCGCTCGATCACCCATCCCCCGTCTCGGGGCGACAACTCGGCCCCGAGCACGCCCACGGGGACGGGCTCCGACTGGCGGAACGACTCGCCGCCGCCGATGAAGACGTGGCTGTTGGAGAGTTCGCCGCACATCTGCGCGATGAGGTCGTTGAGCTCTTGCCGCATGCCCACACGATCGACAAGCGGCAGATAGGCCTGCCGCACGGCCTGCCAGTCGACGCCCGACATGTCGGAGCGCCAGAAGAAGTCGCGCTGCAGGCGCCATGCCTCGTCGAAGATCTGGCGCCATTCCTGGCGCGGGTCGACCGAGACGCGCAGCGTGGACACATCCACGGGCTCGGCTGTTCCGCCCGAGGCCGGGACGACGCAGAGCCGCTCCCCGTCCCACGCCGCCACACGACCCGCCCGCACATCGAGGGTCCACGCGGAGACGGGCGCCTCGATGAGCGGCGCCGACTTGCCGGTCAACACATCGAAGCGCTCCACATGGGTCTCCGCATCGCCCGCCGGCGACCCTGGCGGCGCATCCCCGCTCACGCTCTCCCGTGGATTCCGTCCAAGCAGGAGCGCGCCCGGGACCGCCTCGAGGCTGTCGAAGTTGCCAGGCCGCACCGGAAGCGTGAACACGCGAGCACCAAGGCCTGCAACATCCAGCTCGATCGGTGCGTCATCCGCCTTCTCGTCCTCGCCCGACCCCATCCATCCCGATCGTTCGCCCGAGGCCCATTGCGTCAGGTTCATGCCTGCCTCACGAGCCTCTGCGGCGAACGGCGGCGGCGTAGAGGCCCGCAACGGCACGGCACAGACCATGGTGACGTCGTGGGTGGCGAAGTTCAGGTCGAGCGAGTCCATCATCGGATCGATGTGGCGGTCCGAGAGGAAGAAGAGGTAGGCGCCCGCCGGATCCCATGCCGGTCTGCCGTCATTGGTCGTGCCATCGCCAATCACCACCGTGTCCCCGCCCTGTACCGAACGCAGCGCGATCTGGCCATGGCTGTTCGCCAGCGGCCGCACCCATGCGATCCAGCGGCCGTCCGGGCTGAAGCGGTACTCGCGGATCGCGCGAACCGCGCTGCGATCCACCTCAGTCACCGCACCCGTCGCCACATTCACCATGCGCAGCGAGCCCGACTTGTCCGAGAACGCCACATGCTGTCCATCACTCGCCGCCTCTGGCCTGAACACCCACACATCGCTGGTCGCCAGCGTGGTCTCGGCGGCTTCGGGTTCGGACAGGTTCCGCGACACCACGGCGAATCCCTCGCCACGATCGGTCACGTACACGATCGTCTTGTCGTCGAGCCATGACGCGTCGCGCTCGCGGGTGGAGGCACGCGAAGGCACCTGGATGCCCGCCGGGGCCGCCTTCCCCGGCTCCTTGCCGATCGGCAGCACCATGAACTCGCCGCGCGTCTCGAGGAGCAGCGTGTCGCCGCCAGGGGACAGCGAGAACGAAGTCATGCCATCGGTCGGCACCCGGCTCCGCAGCCGATCCGCGAATCGATCGCCCACCAAGCGAAGATCGAGCACTCGCTCGTTGCCATGGGTCGCATCGAAGAGCACCACGTCGGCACCACGCGTGTACACGATCCGCGATCCCGCAGGGCCGGGATCGGCCCTGGCCCAGCGGGGCTCGAGGTCGCCCGCACGATGCCGCGTGTGCTGCGTGCGGTCACTTCCGTCGGCGGCAACGCTGCAGAGGTTCATGCGGCCATCGGCGTCAGAGAGGAACCACACCCGACCCTGCAGCCACATCGGGAACAGCTCGTTCTCCGGGGTGTCGGTGAGGCGCGTGAACGACTTCCGCCCGGCATCAGCCACCCACATGTCCGGCGCCGCACCTCCGCGATAGCGCTTCCAGCTCCAGCCCTCGTTGCTCCAGGGAGTGAAGGCAATCTGCCCAGTTGCCGGATCCACGCTTGCAAGCGAGCCCTCGCCAAGGCCGAGTGGCCTCGAAGGACCGCCACCGACCGGCACCATCCATAGCTCATGTCGCCCGAGTGGATTCGCGCGATCAGTTCGGTAGATCACCGATCCACCATCCACGGTGAAGGCGAGCGGCCGCTCCAAGGACGGATGGAAGGTCAGCCGGCGCGGCATCCCCCCCATCACCGGCATCGCATAGACCTCTGGCGTACCGTCATAGTCCGCCAGGAACGCGAGCGTGGTGCCGTCCGGAGAGAGCACGGGGGCCGTCTCGATCCCGGTCCCGCTCGTGAGCCGTGCTGCAGCGATCGGGCTTGAGAGGTCCCCCTCCAGCGATGCGGTCCACAGATCGCCATCGGCCACGAAGACGAGGCGATCGCCGGCGATGGCCGGATGCATGGCATACCCGCGGTCAGGCGCTGCCGACAGCGGCACCTTCGCCTCACCAGCGTGCACGGTGTGGGAGCAGAGAACCGTTGTGATCAAGAGGGCATGTCGCATGGTGTCATCGCTCCTGTGCCACGAGCGCAACGGATCGTATTTGCCGGCCGTCTGCCCCGATCGGGGGATGGGCGGCGCGAGCGGCCGGCAGCGCGCGAGGCACTCCACGCCGTCTCAGTCGATAGCGATGTCCTGCAACTGCGACACGCGGTTGATGCCGAGCTTTCGGTAGGCGCGCTTGCAGACCGTGCCCAGGGTGTGCACCGAGATGCCGAGGTGCATCACATATGCGCTCTCATCACCCCCCAAATGGGGGTGATCACCGCGTCTTGCGGGACGCGGCGCAAGTCCCTAGGCGGGATCGAAAGGCAGGCAATCACGGCGGATTTGCCGCCCCGCTCGCACGGGCTCTCTGAACGGGTTCACGCCTCTCCGAGATCAGGGGGAGATCGAAACGGCCCCATGGCCCCGACGGGCCAGTGATGGATGCTTCACCACGCTGCACGGATGTCGGGCCGCCAGGACGCATCGAGTTGCGCGCCTACATTTCACGCAAGTCAATGCCGTGTTCCTGTCCGCGTTGGGTCCTCTGTGGACAATTCGATGAGAATGCAGACACATCCGGTCGCCGCTGTCCTGTTCGTGACGCTGTACGGGTCACAAGCGCTCGCGCAATCGAACATCAATGCGACGATGCAGCATGAAGGGCTGACCCGGTCCTACATCGTGCACCTTCCTCCGGGATTCTCGGCAGCAATGCAAGCCCCACTCGTAGTTGCCCTTCACCCAACGGGTACGACGGGGGCGCAGTTTCAGTCGACCTGCGGATGGGACGACGTGAGTGACGCGCATGGGGTAGTGGTCGCCTACCCCGACGGCGGGCTGCCAGCCGGCGCGAACGGCGGACTGGTCTGGAACACCTGGGAATTGACGGGTGCCGCACCCAATGACAGCGCGTTTCTCGCCGCGCTCATCGACCGATTGCAGGCGGACTTCGGTATCGCTGCATGCCGGGTCTACATGACCGGATTCTCGGCCGGGGCGATGATGACGAACACCTTCGCAGCGCTGCACGCCGACAAGATCGCGGCGATCGCGCCCGTCTCTGGCGGCTGGATCACGGCGTACGGTGGAATGGAGTCGAAGCTTTCGCCGGTTCGGCCGGTGCCGACGTGGATCTGGCGCGGGAGCAATGAGACCTTCACTACTGGGACGGGCACAAATGCGCGCCCGCGCGATGTGCAGGATCAGGAGCAGCGCACGTTCTGGGTGGCACACAACGGCGCCACCTATCAGGCGACGACCATCGAGCAACTGACCTACGTGTTACCGCGTGTGTACATCACCGCGCGGTTCGACGGCATGGCGCCGGTTTGGTTCACGGAAGTTCAGGGTACCGGTCACATTTACCAACCGGGCGCCGCAGATCTGGTCTGGACGCGTTTCTTCTCGCAGATCGTGTCTCAAGAGGCTGATTGCACGCCCTGCCCCGC
>JBIIIL010000025.1:0-17898 GCA_044234825.1 Phycisphaerales bacterium | reverse complement strand
GTGCCGCACAAGGAGCCCGTCCATGAGCAGGGAGAGGGATCGTGACGTACATGGTGTCAGCTGGAGACTTCGGGCGTGTGCCGCCGCAGGCGGGATGGCACTCTCTGCAGCACTGGTGCCCGCGGGGCATGCGGCCCCTGCGGACGGTTTCGGCAGCCCGCCCTGCCCCGACATGGAGATCGAGTGCGGCCGGGGTGATGCGGGCATCGATGGGTCCGGCGAATCCCCCGCATGCAGCTGCGGACCCGGCGAGTGGATGCGGCGCACGCGCCGGCCGGTCCTCATCCCGACCGATGCGATGAGCGATGAGGGGCAGCACTCGATGAACGGCACGCGGTGGCGCTACTGCAGGCGGAGCCTCGCACTGCCAGGCAGCGTGCACGTGTCCGCGTCCGTGGACGGCGCGAGCCAGTTCTGGGCGCAGGGAGCGCTGACGGCATCGTCGAGGGCGCTTTTCTCCACGAACTGGCGCGAGGAATGGCATGGTTCCCTTCCGGCGTGCCCGCGGGCAGTGTCGCTCGAGGCGCTCGGCGGCGGGACGATGACGATCGGTGTCGCGGCGTCGCCTCGGGTGGGATGCGCAGCATCCGCCACATCATCAAGTTCGGGATCCACATCGGGACCTGGTTCGCTCCCCTTCACCCTCAGTCCCGTGAATCTCGATGGGCGGGTGCAGTACGACAGCTCCACTCAGCGATTCGAGATCTCGGGCACCCTCGGGGGCGAGGTGGAGCTGATGAGGCCGAACGTGCGCGGCACGATCTCGTCGCGTGACGAGTGGTCCACATCAGGCCAAGGCACGGCCACAGGTGCGGCATCCTTCACCATCACCCCGGGTCGGCGCTACTGCGCATTCACCAACAGGCCTGTGCACCTGTCCGTGCAGGGTGCGGCGTCCGTGTCCGTGGCTGCGGCGGTCGGTGACAACGGCATGGCCAGCGCATCTGCAGCCGCTGACCTCTCTCTCGACGGCGGATGAGAGATGCGACAGTGGTGCGCGCACATGGTCCGACTGTGCGGCGACGTGCCGCGCTGCACGATGCGGCGCAGCGCGTGGACAGCAGCGGCGCTCACGAGCCTGGCGACAACGCTCGTGGGCGCCGCAGCGGTGCCGCCCAACATGACAGTTCCCCCAGGCGGCCACGTGGCAGCGAACACCCATGACGAACGGGTGCTCCCGCAGGAGTCGAGGCTCGGCATCGAGGCCCTGCTCTCCCGGGAGACCGCACGGATGCGGGAGTCGCTTGCGAGCGCAGCGCTCGGCAGCGACCACTCCATGCTGCTCGCGAGGAAGCGTTCCACGGACTGGTGCTTCCTCGCGGCAGCGGTGACGGCGGGCATCGGTGCGGGCATCGACGATCCCGCGCAGCTGCTGGCGTCGTTCATCACATGCGATGCGCCGGAGGTGCACACGGGCGCTGCGTCCGGTGGCGCGGCGCAGGACGCGGCTGCACGCTGGCCCGCCCGCCTCTGGGGCGCCACACCGCTCGTGGCGGAGGTCACGACGTGCCTCTCCGATCCTGCGGGCACCGACTTCCCGTGCGCGATCCGCTGGCGCGTGGTCCATGACTCGCGTGGGCTGGTGGCACGTCCGCTCTGGCACGAGCCCATGGTCGCCATGCGCGGATTCGATGCCCCGCTCGTGCCAGACCGCACCACACTTCGGCTCAGCGCCGAAGGCACCGACGTCGAGTGCTGGGGGTTCGGGCGAGTCGTCGATGGGTGGCCAGCGACGCCCGCACCACTCGATCAGGTCGCCGACTCGTACGACCTGTCAGATGCCGCGCGCCACTGGTGGTGGTCTGGGCCTGCATCTGGTGCCGCCGCAGGTGCATGCGATACGGGCGCGCCATCGGGGAGTTCGCGGTCGTTGACCTCAAGTTCAGGCCACGGCGCCCGCTGGGCCATCTGCACTGTTCATGTGCCCGAATGCGATGTGGTTCGGACGGCGCCCTGGCGAGTCGAATCGTCGCGTCATGTCATGCAGGAATCGCTCGCACAGCCTCACCCGCATATCGCCCATGAGTCGACCCGCGCCTCGATCGCGGTGCCTCTGCGGCCCCGCCCATCGCGGATTGAGTTTCGCACCGAGCGCACAGGCTCCACCATCGCGTCGCTGCGCGCGTCGTGGACCGAGGGCGGCCGCTGGCGAGGTTCGCTCGTGTGGCGCGCCGAGACCGAGCAGGCCACGCGACCCGTCGACCTGCACGACACGCCCACACACGCGTGGCTCGATGCCCAGGCGCGCCTGCAGCTTCTGCAGCATGTGCCCACACCAGCAGTGCTGCCTGATCCATACAGCCGCGCGCTCGTCCTCGGCGAAGGCGTCGACGAGCGCGCCGCACATGCTCGCGCCACCGCCAACGCATGGCACGCCGCGGTCATCGGCGATTGCGCCTCGCTCACGCAGGCACTGTCGGACGCAGAGTCACTGCGCCGGCGGCGAGGCCTGCCAAGGAGCATGGACGCGATGGCGCTTGCCACGCTCGCTGAGAGCCTGCTCGACCGCGGCGCACCCGAGGCTTCCATCGCACTGGTCGTCACGAGACACCTGCTGGTCGCGAGCGGGTTGCCGCCCGACCGGATGGCAGCGCACGCAGAGTTCGCCGAACCCGATCTGATGCCCTCGCACTCCCGGCAGGAGTACGCGGCGATGCTCTCTGGACAGGGTCGCGACTGGGCCGCATGGCACTGCTCGGCATCCAGCACCGAGACGCTGACCCGGACCGGCGATCCTGCTGCCCACGGCGAGGGTGCCGCCCACGCACCAACCGCGTCCGACGCCCTTGTCATCCGATTTTCGCAGTGGCAGGCCCGGCGCAGCCCAGTGCCGCACGATCACGGCGCAAGCGGTGCGCCCGCCGCGATCCACGCGCGCACCTTGGCGATCTCGGCATCAGACAGCCGCTCGCCCTCTGGCGGCATCGCCAGATCGTCATCGATCGGCAGGGTCAGCACCGCCAGCAGCGAGCTGCCCTCGGGATCGCCAGGCTTCACGATGATGCGTCCCTTCCGCTCCCTGCCGATCAGTTCAGCCGGCTCATCGAGCCGAATGCCAGCCTTTGACTTCCCGCGGCCATGGCACTCGTAGCAGCGCGACTCAAAGATGGGCATCAGATCTGCATAGGCCACGGCCGTCGCCACGACGGGTTCATTCGCAGGCTCACGCGCGGGTTCACCGCTGGACTCATTCTCGGGCTCATCCGTGGACTCATTCTCGGGCTCGGCCGCGGACTCGTTCGCCGGCTCGTCCGCCCCCTGCGATGCGCGCAGAGCCGCCCACAAGGCGCGCGTGACATAGCCCTCCCCGTGCACGAGGTTCCCTCCAAAGTGACCGACCGTGGCCACGACCCCCGCGCACAGCACCAGCCCCATGCGCCACACGCCGCTCCAGCCCGCATGCCCCGCTCGCGAGGCTGTCGTGCCGGCGATCGCCAGCGCGACCAGGAGCCCGGCCGCGGCTACTCCGCCCCAGCGGTGCACGAGCAGGTCGACCGAACCCGAGTCGCCGCCCTCCGCGGCATTGGCCCATCCGCTGCACGCCGCGGCCACACCGCCAACCGCCGCAAACCACACCGCCGTCACCGCACACGGCGCTGGCCCCTCGTGACGCCGCGCGGCGCGCCAGAGCTCCACGATCGCCGCGACGATCACAAGCGCCAGCGGGAAGTGCACCATGAGCGGGTGCAGCCTCCCGAGAAGGGTCATCCACGCCTCAAGCGCTCCAGCATCCATCGCTCCTGCGTCAGCGATCGCCATCGCGGTCCCCGCCAGACTTGCGCCCCCGCCGATCGGCATGTCGCCCGCGACCAGCAGCGCCATCGGCATCGACATCGGCGTCATGATTGGCATCGGCGC
Source organism: Phycisphaerales bacterium (assembly GCA_044234825.1). Taxonomy (GTDB): domain Bacteria; phylum Planctomycetota; class Phycisphaerae; order Phycisphaerales; family SM1A02; genus ZLKRG44. The sequence goes on along the minus strand of JBIIIL010000025.1, from coordinate 14,040 downwards.
CAGCGAGGGCATCATCATCGTGATCGGAGGGTAACGACCGTGCTGTCTCGTCGGTGCCGATCATCGTCACGGCGGATCCGATCGCCCCCTTGCCGAACTTGCGTGCTGCCGCGTCGCGCGCCGCATCGAGCCGGCGCGCGCGCTCGTCTCCGGCGTCGCGGAAGAGGCTCGTCCCCTCACCATGGGGCGCGAGCCCGCTCACGCTCACGCCCACCAGGCGCAGCGGCACAAATCCGGCCAACGCCCATCGCGACAGCAGGTCCCGCGCCGCGACCCAGATCGCGTCCGTGCGGTCGGTGGCGCTCGGCAGCGTCACGCGGCGCGTCACGGTCGTGAAGTCGCCGCTTCGGATCTTCACCGTGATCGTGCGGCATGCAAGCCCCCTCGTGCGCAGCCGCGTCCCGACCGACTCGACGAGCCGCGCGAGCACCGCATGCGCCTCCGCGAGCGCGGGCAAGTCCGTGTCGAAGGTCTCCTCGTGGCCGATCGACTTGACGTCCCGCTCGGGACGGACCTCGCGCCCGTCGATCCCGTGCGCCATGTCCCACAGCGACTCGCCGCCCTCGCCGATGAGCGTGCGCGCCCCCGCACGGTCCAACCGCTGCAGGTCACCGAAGCAGGCGACTCCCTTCCCGCGCAGGATGGCCGCGGTCGCGGGCCCGACGCCCCACATCCGCTCGATCGGCAGCCCCGCAAGTGCGCCGGGCAGTTCAGCCGCATCGATGACCGTCAGCCCATCAGGCTTGCGCATGTCCGAGGCGATCTTCGCCACCATCATCGTCGGCGCCACGCCGATCGAGCATGTCACACCCACCTCGCGGCGGACGCGCGCACGGATCGACTCGGCCACCTGCACAGCGCCGCCGAAGAGTCGCTCAGTCCCCGTGACGTCGACGAATGCCTCGTCGATCGAGAGCGCCTGCACCAGCGGCGAATGGTCGCCGAGGATGCCCATGAATCGCCGCGAAAGCTCCGCATAGCGCGCCATCCGAGGTCTCGCGATCACCGCCGCGGGACACAGCCCGCGCGCGGTGCGCATCGGCATCGCGCTCCGGCACCCGAAGCGGCGCGCCTCGTAGCTCGCGGCCGCGACCACCGCCCGCGGACCCGATCCGCCAACCAGCACCGGCCTCCCGCGCCATTCAGGCCGGTCCATCTGCTCCACGCTGGCGAAGAACGCGTCGAGATCCGCGTGCAGGATCGCCCGTCGAGCGCTCACGCCGGCCATCTGCCGTGCAGCACCCGGTGCGCGATCCGCTGCGCCGCATCGCTGCGCCCCTGCAGCTGCAGGGCACGCCGCATCTCCATCCTCCGTCCGGCATCACGCATCAGACGGAGCACCATCTCGCCGAGCCCCCCCACATTGCGCTGCACGTCGATGAGGTCAAGCGCCATCTCCGCGGCGCCCGCATCCACCAGCGGCTGCGCGTTCTCCCGCTGGTGAAGGTCCTTGTGCCACGGGTAGGGCACGAAGATCGTGGGCACGTGATTCGCCTGCGCTTCAGCCACCGAGTTCGCGCCCGCCCTGCTGACCGCAAGTTCCGCCGCGCCCCAGGCCAGTCCCATGCGGTGCAGGAACGGCAGCACCGCGGCCCGGATGCCCGACTCGCGGTACGCCTTGACGAGATCGTCGACAGCGCCCCGCGCGCCGCAGAGGTGAAGCACCTGCCAGTGCTCGAACTCGGCGCTCCGGCTCCGCGCGAGCGCCTGCATCGTGTCGTTGATCGTCTGGGCGCCCTGCGACGCGCCAGTCACGAGCAGCACAGGCGATCCCGGATCGAGGCCCAGCTCCTCGCGGCACGACTCCGTCGACGCGGGTGCGATCGCCGACCGGCGGATCGGCATCCCCACGATCGACGACGCGAATCCCGGCAGCGCAGGCACCGGCACGGCAGATACGGTCTCGCTCGCACGTCGCGCCACCCAGCGATTGGCGCGTCCGGGCGTCGCGTCAAGGTTCACCAGCAGCACCGGCACCCTTCGGCGCACCGCCTCGGCGACCACCGGCGGCGTCACGAATCCTCCGAGCGACACGACGCATGACACGCTGCGACCCTCGAACAGCTCGCGCACCGCGCGGCGCGTCGGGCCGATCGAGCGCACGTAGCGGATCAGCCGCCTCGGCGACAGTGCGGGGCTCTCCGCTGGGATCGGGTGGAACGTCGCCCCGGCCTCACCGAGCATTTCCGCATCGATCCGCCGCGACGAGCACGCGAACACCGCTTGGGCGTTCGGGACCATCTCGCCGATGCGCTCGGCGATCGCGAGCCCTGGCGAGATGTGACCGCCTGTGCCTCCGCCGGCCAGCACCACGCACGGCGCTGCGCTCACGGCTGCAGGTTCGGCACGGCCTCTGCGCACCGCTCGCGAGAAGTGCTCCGATCCATCGAGATCAGCAGGCCAAGCGCCAGGCACGTCAGCATCCAGCCGGTGCCGCCACGCGAGACCAGCGGGAGCGCAATGCCCTTGGTCGGGGCCAGCGCAGTCACCACGGAGATGTTGATCAGGGCCTGCAGTCCGATCGTCGCCAGCACGCCGAGCCCCAGCAGCTGCGCGAACGGGCTCAGCGCCGGCGCATCCGCGGCAGCGCCGTCGGTTGCCGCTCCTCGCCGAGCGGCGCCCACCACCATCCATCCGCACCACAGCAGCACCACGTAGAGCGCAATCACTCCAGCAGCGCCAAGCACGCCCGTCTCCTCGCAGATGATCGCGTAGATGAAGTCCGTCGTGCCCTCCGGGAGGTATCCGAACTTCTGGATGCTGTTGCCGAGGCCGCGCCCCGCAAGGCCGCCGCCACCGATCGCGCCCATCGACTGGATGACGTGGTACCCGATGCCCTGCGGGTCCTGGTACGGGTCGAGATAGGCGAGGATGCGGTTCACGCGGTACGGGCTCGCGATCACCAGCGCAACGAACCCGAGGATCGCAGCGGGCGCCATCATCGCCACATGCCACACGCGGCATCCGGCCGCCACGAGCATGATCAGGGCGACGGCCATGATCAGCACTGCGGTGCCAAGGTCCTCGAGCGCAATGCCCATGCAGAGGACCGACACTGCCGCAAGCGGCAGCGCGAAGCCGCGCCAGAACTCATGCGCGCGCGCGCTGTTTCGGCAGCACCACCACGCCAGCGCGAACGGGAGTCCCCACTTGGCGAGCTCGCTGCCCTGGAACGTGATCGGCCCGAGCGCGATCCAGCGGTGCGCGCCGTTGACCTCGCGTCCGACGCCAGGCACATGCGTCAGCACGATGCCGAGCACCGAGATCGCCAGGATCCAAGGCACGGGGCTCATCGCGCCGCGAAGGCTGGCGAGCCGGTCGACAGGCACCATCGCACCCGCGGCCAGGCACAGCACCGCAAGCACCGCGAAAACCGTGGCGCGCGAGGTCAGAAGCCCATGCAGCGTGGTGCCGCCCGAGTCATGCACGCTCAGGCTCGCGGAGTTCACGAACACCACCCCGACCACGAGAAGGCAAAGCGTGGCAAGGGCGATGCCATGACCTGCGCGCAGCATGGCGTATCTATCGGTCACTCGACCCCGCGAATGCGAATGAATCCGTTGCCGCGACTATCCTCGCCCGAATCCGATGCGCGTGTACCTCGAGACCTTCGGCTGCCAGATGAACGAGCTCGACAGCGAGCTCGTGCACAGCCAGCTCTCGAGCCTCGGCTACACCTTCGTCGACCGGCCGGAGGAGGCTCAGGTGGTGCTCTACAACACCTGCTCCGTCCGCGAGCAGGCTGAGCAGAAGGCCTACAGCCGGATCGGCATCATCGGGCAGCGCAAGAAGGCAGGCGAGCGCCTCATCTTGGGGGTGATCGGCTGCATGGCTGAGCGCGATGGCATCGACATGATGCGTCGGCATCCCCAGGTGGACCTGCTCTGCGGTCCCGCCGAGCTCGACCGCCTCCCGCAACTGATCGATAACGCGCGAACGGCCTCTGAGGCGGCCCGCGCTGAGACAATCCAATCTTCGACGCTCACATCCCCCGATCGAGCCAGCCGCGTTGCCCTCGCGGGTAACCGCACCCGCCGCACCGCGACCCTCGCCGCCGCCGAGGACAACCTCGAAGCGCTTGATCTGTCCCGGAGCTTCCAGCTCTCGGGAGAGCACGCCAAGCGCCGATCCGCGTACGTTCGTATCACCCGTGGCTGCAACAAGTTCTGCACGTACTGTGTGGTGCCCCACACCCGCGGGGCGGAGGTCCACCGGCCCCCCGACCACATCGTGGATGAGTGCAAGAAACTGGTGGATGCAGGGGCGATCGAGATCACCCTGCTCGGCCAGACGGTCAATCATTATCGGTACTCACACGGCACATCCGTGTCGGTGCACGGACGCGAGCTCGCGCAGGTTGGCCCCGGACTGAACGCCTTTCGTGCGCCCAGCCAAGCGGCAGGATCCGGACCAGGCTCCACCAGCTCGGCGGGCCCCAATGGTGCGGTCATCGGTTCAGGCACGCGAGTCACGACCTTCGCAGACCTCCTCGCGCGCATCCACCAGGAGGTGCCGGGCCTGCAGCGGCTCCGCTTCGTGACGAGCTACCCGAGGGACTTCGGGCCCGACATCCTCGCCGTGATGCGCGATTGCCCACGCATCTGCCGGTACCTGCACGCGCCCGCGCAAAGCGGATCGGACCGCATCCTCAAGCTGATGAACCGGGGCTACTCATCGAGCGAGTACCTCGAGTTCATCGATCAGGCGCTGGAGTTCCTGCCAGATGCGGGAATCGCAGGCGACATCATCGTGGGGTTCCCGACCGAGACTGACGAGGATTTCGCGGCAACCGTGGCGCTTGTGCGGCGCGTGCCCTTCAAGAACAACTTCATCTTCAAGTACTCGCCGAGGCCTGGCACCACGGCCATCGACCGCTATCCCGACGATGTGCCGGACCCCGTGAAGCGGGTCCGAAACAATGCACTTCTCTCGGTGCAGAGCGAGGTTTCCGCCCGAGTGCATGCCGGATGGGTCGGCCGATCCGTGCCCGTGCTCTTCGACGATGTGCGCGCCTTGAGTAGCCCGGCCGCAACTCGCCAGCCCACGCGCGTTGAGCTCGGGTGGGAGCGCCGCGATGCCACCAACGCCACCCCCTCGAGCGCCCCAACCGTTCAGGCCATCGGCAGAACCCCGCAAGATCTGATTGTGGCGGTCGACTGTGATGGCGAGGCTTCCGCGCATTCGCTTCTGGGTTCGATCCGGAGCGTTCAGATAAAAGCGTCGCTCCCGTTGCTGCTGCGGGGCAGCCTCTGTTGATTGACCGGTAACTGGGTCGATCCGATCGTTTTCCGCGGTGGCGGGCGAGGTTGAGCTCACGTTCGATCCGCGTTGGAATGCGGTAAATCGCGGTTCAAGCGCTTGACCCCCTTGGGAATTGGATCACATTGACGGTCGGTCGAGAGGGATTCGGAAAAGGGATCTGTTCCTGTTCGGACGCATCCTAGTTTTCCCTAAAGGTCCCTCTTATGAAGACTCCCCTCGTCGTTTCCGGTCTCGCCCTCTCGGCGGCCATGGTCTCTTCCGCTCACGCAGCGTTCACGGGTTTCACCGTGGAGAGCGCGGGCACTGTGAGCGTCGGCGGCCAAAGCCGTCAGGTGTTCAAGGTGTACGCGAACTTCAACGCGTCCACGGACATCCTCCTGAACGTGCTCAAGCACTCCGTCACAGCAGGCACGATGAATGCCCTGCACAATGACTTCGATTCCCAGGACGGCGGCACCGGTAGCTGGAACCCGTCTCTGACCGGCAACTCAGCGGCCGCGAATGACTCCTATGTGACCATCCGCGGGGTCCACGGTTCCGGAGCTGGAACCAACCTCGACCCCGGCTTCGGCGAGGGGTTCGGCGGATCGATCCCCTCTGGTGCGGGCTGGTTCAATTCGAACCCGGCGAACAACGTTGTGGTCGGCAGCGGCCTGCGCATCATGGTCATGCAGGTCGTGATCGCCGCGGGCGGCGCTGGCTACACGGCCTCGGCTGAGGTCGGCTACAAGGCCAACGCCTCTGATACGACTCCGCTGTTCGGTGCCGGCACCTACACGATTCCGGCTCCGGGCGCCCTGGTGCTCCTCGGCGCTGCTGGCCTCGTGGGTCGCCGTCGTCGGGCCTGAGATTGATTCGGGGCGACTCGCTCACGAGCCTGTCGCCCTAGGTAACTGAGATTGGGTGCGTCCCATACCTCGCCCTCGCGGGCGGGGTATGGCTTTTTTGGTATCTTTTCAAGCAGAGGGTTTGCGCCTGTGATAGATCGGCGCATAGTGAAGTGCTTAGGAGCCGAATCGTTCGGCGCTTGAGCAGGTAGAGGGAAACATCGTCTCGCTCAACAGGGAGGGCGAGGCAAGGGAAGGAAAAGGCCATGCGCTATCAATATGCGCTCAGCATGATGCTTGCGATCGCGGGGGGGTCCGCGACCGCGTCGGCCGCATTCACTGGCTTCACGGTGCAGTATGCGGGAGTCAACAACGGTTCCCAGATCTACTGGCTGTTCGCCAACTTCAATGAGAGCGACGATGCGATCGTGAGCTTCAACGGCTTCCAGACGGTGGATGGCTCGATGGCTGGCGTCACTCAGTTCGACAACTCCGGCTTGCCGTCGGGTGCCGCGTGGGACCCCCGCCACACCGTCAGTTCGCAGCAGGTCTCGAGCGACTCGTTTGTTTCAGTGAACGGCGTCATCGGGTCGAACTCGGTCACGGCCTTGAGCGGATTCGGCAGCGCCGTTGGCATCGCGAACGGCGCCAGCTGGTCGAACAGCGGCACACTGACCGCAGTGGGCTCGTCCAACCGGGTCCGCATCGCCCAATTCGCAGGCCAGTTCGCCAACGGCAACGGCTTCCTGGCGAGCCTCCAGATCGCCTATCGCGACAGCGTGAACAGCACGGGCTCGCTGTCCGGATCCGGCACTTTCCTGATCGGCAGCGCAGTGCCAGGCCCAGGTGCCCTGGCGCTTCTTGCACTCGCCGGCTTCGGGCGTTCGCGGCGTCGCTAAGCCGCGCATCACAGCACACTGCACTCGCGCCTCACCGTCGGTCTTCGGACCGACGGTGTGGGCGTTTTTGCCGCGTAAAACGCGAGTTGTCGCGCTCCCTTCATGCAACCTTCACAGATCTGCCGAGCTGCGCAGTCATTCCAGAATCTGCGACCGGATTGACTGCCAATTTTCCTGCAGGAAATCGGTACCGCCACTTGACTGATCTCAGGAATGACCTACGTTGCATGGACAAGGGTGGGGATTGGCCGTGTGGCGGTCGCACCCGCGAGTGTTCTGAAAAACCAGAAGAAAGGTTGGAAAAGGATGAAGTCGATTACTCTCATCGGAGCGGGTCTGGCGGCTGCGGTTGCGGCTGGTGCGAGCGCAAACGTGACGAGCCTGCAGGTTGAGTACGGTGGTACTCAGACCGTGTCCGGCCAGGTGCGACACGTGTGGAACGTGTTTGCCGTCACGAGCAATAACGCGAACGTGCTCCTCAACATCGTCGGTCACACCGTGACCGATGGCAGCATGTCGGGTGTCCAGCACAGTGACTTCAGCACCGCGGAGGAAGGCCCTGGCACTTGGAACCCCCTCTCGACCAGCAACACCAACTCCGTGAGGGACTCCTTCGTCACCATCGCTGGTGTGCACGGCTCAGCCGCGAACACCAGCCTCGACCCGAGCTTCAGCCCGGACGAGGGCAGCACGATCCCGACCGGCGCTGGCTGGTTCGCGGCAAATCCGACGGCCGCACCCGTGTTCACCAACGGTCGCATCAAGATCATGCAGGTGGTCGGCGCGACCTACACCAACGCTGCTGGCGGCGCGTTCTACACCGCGAGCCTGGTGGTTGGCTACAAGGCGAACGCAAACTCGACCACGCCGCTGTTCTCGAACACCCTCACCTACACGGTCGGCATTCCGGCCCCCGGTGCGGTGGCTCTCCTCGGCCTCGCCGGCCTCGCCGGTCGTCGCCGTCGCGCCTAAGCAGCGGTCAGCCGGGTCCCGGCGACTCCCCGAGTGGTTCGGGACCCCGTCGGAACACTCCAAAGTCCCCAATGCCGCCGCCGAGAAATCTCGGCGGCGGCTTTCATTTTTGGCGGCAATCCGCATCCGCGAGGGCACGCGGGTCGATTCCATGACATACTGTTCACACGGCGTGTGGTGTCGACGCCGAAGGTAGTCGTCCCCCTACTCCAGCTAAACCGAAGACGAGGAAGAATCCTTGAAGACTCACGCACTGCTTGGCGGATTGGCGCTCTCAGGTCTCGCGATGTGCCTTGGTCAGTGGAGCGCGACAGCGCTTCCGGGTGATGGCGGGGACGATGGTGGCCTTGCCGCCGGACCGGATGTCATCGTGGGCGCGATCCCGGATGTCGCCCGATACACGCCGAGCACTTGGAATGGTGTGCAGTACGCCTCGTATGCAATCGGTTCGACCAGTTGCAACATCGGCACCGCACAGCTCCTGTGGATTCCCAATCCGGACAATCGCCACCCGGTCATTCCGCAGAACATGTACCGAGTGAAGAACGGCGCTATCGAGCAGATCGGCATGAGCTGGGTGAAGCACGGCTTCTGCGCTCTGCAGCAGACGCTGTGCGGCTCGTGCCAGCCTGCGGGCGGCGGCTGCCCGACCGTGTTGGGTATTGGCTGCTCAGACCCATACACTGCATCCCTCAACGGCGCGCAGGACGACCTCAAGAGCCGCGGCCCCATCAATCCGGCCACTGGCTTCTTCCAGGGCGACTACGCAGACCCCGCGCCGCCTTCGGGTCTGCCCTCGTCGCTTCGCGAGCGCATCATGGTGGCCAGGAACGACCTTGACCCTGCGCTGAACACCGGCGCTACCTACTTCGCGGAGGCGCAGTACATCCACCCGCAGGACGCTGCATCGGGCAACTCGGCCAACAACGCGTCCTACAGGCGGTTCACGGTGGGCACAACATGGTCGTCCACGCTGGGTTATCCGCTGACCTACAGCGGCGCCACGATTCAGACCCAGCCGGCCATCTACGCCTGGAAGGCGATCCACAACGACGTGGGCATCCGCGACTACGACATTACTGGCGATGGGCGCTTCACCCTCGCGTTCCGCACGTGGCAGAACACCAACGGGACCTGGCGCTACGAGTACGCGCTGTTCAACCTGAACTCCGACCGGGCTGGCGGCTCGTTCTCCGTGCCGATTCCGGCCGGTGTCACGGTGACCAACATCGGGTTCAAGAGCCCCACCTATCACAATGGCGAGGCTGTTGAGAGCGCGCCGTGGACCGCCTCCCTGGCGAACGGTCGGCTCACGTGGTCGTGCGGTCCGAATACCCAGGCGAACGCGAACTCGCTCCGGTGGTCGACGATGTACAACTTCCGCTTCGACGCCAACGTCGCTCCGGCGGCGATCACGGGCGAAGTGGCGCTCGGCCTGTGGAAGGCGCCGACCGCGACCTCAACCGCGACCACGGTGCCGATGCAGGCCGCCATTCCCTCCACTCCTCCGAGCTCGAATGGAGACCTGAACAACGACGGCTCGGTCAACGGCCAGGACCTTGCGGCGATGCTTGCCTGCTGGGGCCTGCCGTGCGCCGACGTCAACGGTGACGGCACCACCTCGGGCACGGACCTGTCCGCCCTGCTCGCCGCGTGGACTGGCTGAAACCGCCGCGGCGCCGGCCGCGTACATCTTTACCTCCAAAGGAGTCCGCATGACACGTTCTCGGTACAAGGCTGCGGTGATTCCTGGGGTGGCTCTGGCAATTGGCGCGTCCGCGCTCATTGCCGCAGGTGTGCCCCGCACGGCGCAGTCGCCGGCAACAGCCCGTGTCAGCGATCTCAAGTCTGCGGGTATCGCAGAGTTCGAGGCCTTCGTGCCGGGGCTTCCCGAAGGTGCCCCTGCCGCGTTCACTGTGACGGTGCCGCTGGGTGACCGGATAGCGACCCTCGCGCTCGCGAAGACAAGCAACCGCAGCGATCGATTCCAGGTGCTTGTCGATCGCGGCAATGGGCTGCTTGAACGAGCGGCCGACCCGGAGATCCGGACCTACGTCGGGACAGTCGAGGGTGACCCCGCGAGTCGGGTGGCGGTTTCGCTGCTCCCGACCGGCCCTGGTGGCGCCAATGCGGTCTCTGGCATGGTCCACGAGTCGGACGGCACCACCTGGGCCATCCAGCCCATGTCGGAGCTTGTCGACCCGAAGGCCGACGTCCCTGTCGGGATGCACGTGTCCTTCGCGTCCGAAGATTCCTTCATGGACGGCGGGGGCTGCGCGCTTGGGCGCCCTGGATTCCCGATCGAGGCGTACCGCGCGGATGCCCGCAAGGCGATCGGCGACGGCAAGGCCTGGCGGAGCGGCTCTGGCGGCGGTGGCGACGAAGGCGGAATCGCGGGCACCACACCCTCGCAAGTCGAGGTCGCCTGCGACACGGACTTCGAGTTCTACCAGCGCAACAGCTCGCTGGTGCCCAACACGGTCAATGACATTGAGCTGGTGCTGAACAACGTAAACGTCATCTACGACCGCGACGTGAACATCGTCTTCGAGATCGGCACCATCGTGGTGCGCTCGACGTCATCGGACCCATACACGGCCACCACCATGGACGGCAGGCTGACGGAGTTCGACGCCAAGTGGGGCACGACCCCCGAATCCGGGATCTTCCGAGACATCTCCCACCTGTTTAGCGGTTTCGGCTACTCGGGCAGCGCGGCAGGCACGCTCGGCATTGCCTATCTCGGCGGAGTCTGCGCTCCCATCAGCCAAGGCCAGTACGGCGCGGTTCAGGGACGCCAGTCGAACCTCACCACAAACGTCAACAACCGGATTGCGCTCTCCGCCCATGAGCTCGGCCACAACTGGGACGCCACGCACTGCGATTCGCAGGGAGCCGCCAACTGCAACATCATGTGCTCAGGGCTAGGCGGCTGCGGTGGCATCAGCGGCTCGAACCTCAGGTTCAACCCATTCTCCATCACCGAGATCAACAACCACCGCAACAGCGTGGCCTGTGACTTCAGCCGCCCCGTGCCTGTGGCGCTCCCCTTCGAGGACACATTCCCTTCGCTCACCGTCTCCACCTCCAACTGGATCTACAACGATGGTGGCGCCATCACGACGGCCGCGGTGAACGAGCCAAGCGCCCCGAACTCGATGGCGCTCAACTCGACGGGTTCAGGCATCTACGACCAGGACGAGCTACGCACGAACTTCATCCTGCTCTCGGGCATCAGTGGCGCGCGGGCGAGCGTCAAGGTGCTGCGCGGCAGCACGGTCGAGGCCGGGAAGACACTCGTTGTCGAGTACTTCAACAACGCTCTGGACTGGGTCGAGCTGGCGACGCTCGTCTCGGACGGCGCCGCGCAGTCGCAGTTCGTCACCTTCGAGTGGCCTCTTCCTGCGAACGCGAGCCACGACCGGTTCCGGCTGCGCTTCCGCCCGGTAGGCACGGACACCACCGACACTTGGTACATCGATGACGTTCGGGTGTCCGCGGCACCACCCTGCCCTGCGGACCTCAACGACGACGGTCAGGTCAGCGCCATCGACCTCTCCACCATCCTGGCCAACTGGGGCAATTCGGGCAACGGCGACATCGACGGAAACGGCACCGTGGGAGGAACCGACCTCTCGGCAGTGCTGGCGGCTTGGGGCGCCTGCCCCTGACCGGGGATGCCGCCCCGGCGGCGCGTCCGATGTCCGCCCAGTGACGTGACCTTCTGGCCGCACCCGGATCCCCGTGTGCCGGCTCCCGTGGTAGACCTCGCACTGTGATGGCTGCGACAGGCCCTCGTCGAGATCCAGCGGCTCTCGCCGCCCTTGCGCTGTCTGTGCTGGCGTGCTGCCCTGTGGTGAGCCTGCTCGGCGTGCTTCTGGGCTCCCTATCGCTCATCCGGATTCGCGCATCTGGGGGCATGCTGACCGGGCGCGGGCTCGCGTGGGCTGCCGTCATCACGTCTGTGACGCTCGGCATCGTGTCGAGCACCGTGCTTGAGCGCGTGGCCAACAGCGCGCAGGTGGAGATCTCGTCCCAGACCCGGCTCGCCGCGACGCAACTGTTCGGCGACGGGCCAGACCCGGGTGCATGGTGGCCCTCAAGCATGGCCGCAGGTGCGCGGCAGTTCGGGGCACGCATGCGTTCTGAACTAGGCCCGCTGAAGTCGGTCACCACCACTCCCGGGGACACCCAGTGGACGGGCACGGGAGCCGAGGAGGTCGTTCGGCTGCACATGACCTTCGAGCGTGGGGACATCATCGGGGCCACGCGCATCGCCATCTCCGCTGACCCGCGCACCTGGTTGCCCAGCATCTCGATGAGGTCGATCGAGCTCGGGGAATCGCCCTCCCTGGGCTTCAAGGGCGCCGTGTATCCGGACGTGGGCGAAGCGCCGACCCGATAGGATCCCGCCAGCCATGGAACAACCGACCACGGAAGCGCCCCGGACCAGCAAGCTCGCGATCGCGTCGCTGGTGACCTCGTTCTTCTCCTGCTGCGGACCGTGCGGCGTTGTGCCCATCATCCTGTCCGTGGTCTCGATCGTCCGCATCAAGCTGGACCCTGCCCTGCGGGGCATGGGGATCGCGGTCGTCGCGTTGATTCTGAACCTTGGCGTGACCGTGGCGGCCTCGTTCTGGGCCGTGCCCAAGGTGATGGGCGTGTTCAACCAGGTCTTCGGCCTGATGATTGCCGGTCCTGTGGACGCGATCCGGGCCGGCCAGTCAGGCGATGTGGAGGCGTTCCTCGCGGCCGTGCGCCAGGAAGGGCCGAACCCACCGGACACCGAGGATGCGTCCGTGTTCCTCAGCGCGCTCACTGATCGGTTCGGCCAGATCCAGTCGAGCGTGATCCAGGACCAGAACCGCGGCGCGCCCCAGCCGGGCGCGACTGATGCCGCAGTCGACTACATGCTCACGTTCACGAAGGACGGCAAGACTTCTGCCATCAAGTGCGAGGTGCTCTGGAGCATGGCCAACGATGCGGGCGACCTCGATGTCAAGATCAAGCGCATCCGGGTCTTCTCCGAGGACGGCGAGATCGCGTTCCCGGCGACAGAGGCACCAAAGACCGGGACCTGACGTTCACGACCATGACCATCGCCCCGTGCAACGACATCAAGCCCGCCGTCATCAGCGTGAGGAACCTCATGATGAGGTTCGGCGCGCAGACGGTGCTCGCCGGCGTCAACCTCGACGTGCTCGAGGGCGAGACGATGGTCGTGATGGGCGGCTCCGGGTGCGGCAAGAGCACCTTCCTTCGCCTGATGATCGGCTCCTTTGCGCCCACGGAGGGCGAGATCTCGCTGCTGGGCGAGCGCGTGGCGGATCAGGACGAGACGGGGCTCGACAGGCTCCGCAAGCAGTTCGGGATCCTGTTCCAGTCCGGGGCGCTGCTGCAGTCGCTCACGATCGCGGAGAACGTGGCTCTTCCGCTGCGCGAGCACTTTGACCTCGATCCGAAGATCATCGACATCCAGGTGAAGATCAAGCTTGAGCAGGTGGGACTGCGCGAGGCGGCCGACAAGCTGCCCTCCCAGATCTCCGGAGGCATGAAGAAGCGTGCGGGCCTCGCGCGTGCGCTGGCGCTTGACCCGAAGATCCTCTTCTACGACGAGCCCAGCGCAGGACTCGATCCGGTGACGAGCGCAGAGATCGACCAGCTCATCATGAAGCTCTCGCGCGAGCTTGGCGTCACGAGCGTGGTCGTCACGCACGAGATGGATTCCGCGTTCACCATCGCGGACCGCATGTGCATGCTCGACAAGGGACGCGTCGCCAAGATCGGATCGCGGGTCGAGTTCGACGAGCTGCGCAAGATGTCCGAGGCCCAGTCGAATGCGCTGCCGGAGACCGAGCAGATGGTGCGCCAGTTCCTGCGGGGCGATCCGGAGGGGCCGATCACGAGGCGGCGCGCGGGCGACAACTACGAGGAGGACCTGCTGGGCATGGTCCGCCGGGGCGGCGGCACGCTGCCTTGAGCGGCTCTGCGGCGGTGGCGCCCGTGCTTGCCGACGATGCGTGGTTTCGGGGTCGCCGCGCGCTTGTGATGGGGCTTGGCCAGTTCGGCGGCGGCTTGGG
>JBIIIL010000193.1:0-5149 GCA_044234825.1 Phycisphaerales bacterium | reverse complement strand
GAGGCGCTCGTCCAGCACCCGAAGACCGCGCTGACGCGATCCTCCGAAAGCAGGCGTTCGGCCTCGGAGGCGAACGTTGCCGGATCGCTCTTGCCGTCGCGCACCAGAAGCTCGATCGGCCGTCCCAGCAGGCCGCCCCGCGCATTGATCTCGTCGGCCGCCATGCGGATGGCATTGACCACCGGAATCTCGCTCGTGGCCATCGGTCCTGTCAGCGAGTGCAGCACCCCAACTCGGATCGGCGCACCGTTGGGTCGGGCAGCCTGACCCTGAATGACCGCAATCGCCACGGCCAGGACCGCCACGGCGACCGTGACGGTCAGGCCGATTCTTGAACCGAGGCTCACGATGGGTCTATCGACCCGAGGCGCCGGCCGGCTGCAGCGTGGCAGGCGACTCGAGGACGCCAGCGGAGCCCTGCGGCACGACGCGGCGCCGCCCTGGCGTCGCTTCGCGCGGGGCCGCCGCCAAGGTCCTTCCGTGAGCGCGCAGGAAGCGCCCCAGCGCCATCACCGGGAAGTAAAGGCGGTAGAGGTGGTAGCGCAGGTAGAAGACCTTGGGGAATCCGGTGCCGGTGAACTCGGTTTCCCGCCATGACCCCGCAGGGTCGCCATCAGGATTTGACGCAGGATCCGCGGCTGCGCCAGCGTCGAGCTGCGTGCTCGCGAGCCACTCGAGCGCGCGAAGCAGGTCGGGATCGTCCGCCCCGAAGATCTCCTGCAGCACCATCGCGCCCCACGCGGTCTGCGACGCGGTCGAGGGACCGGTGCCGCGCAGGCCAGGATCCACGTAGGAGTTCGCGGTCTCGCCGAACGACCCGTCCGCCTTCTGCACGGACTTGACCCAGGATCCGGCGCGGCGGATCCACTCCGCGTCGCGGGGCGTGCCGCAGCGAATCGGTCCGATCACGGCCTGCCAGGTGCCGTAGAGGTAGTTGACGCCCCAGCGCCCGAAGAAGCTGCCGTCGGGCTCCTGATGCGACCGGATGTAGGCGATGGCACGGTCCACGACCGCATCCCCCGTGCGCATGCCGTGCCAGCTCAGGCACTCGAGCGCGCGGCCGGTGATGTCCGGGCACGAGGGATCCTGCATCGCATTGTGATCGGCGAACGGCACGTACTCGAGGATGCGCCGGTCGCGCGTGCGGTCGAAGGCGGCCCACCCGCCGTCCTCGTTCTGCATCGCCAGCATCCACCGGACGCCCCGCTCCGCCGAGCCAAGGCTCTCGCGGTCGCCGCAGCGCCTCAGCGCCATGGCCACCATCGCCGTGTCGTCGCAGTCGGGGTACCACGCGTTGGCGTACTCGAAGTACCAGCCTCCAGCCGCCGTGCCTGGCGCGCAGTTGCGGATCCAGTCGCCCACATGCGTGCACTCGCGGGTGCGCAGCCACTGCGCCGCGCGCGCAAGCCTCGGGTCGCCGGAATCAAGCCCGCAGTCGGTGAGCGCGTAGAGCGCGATGCCCGTGTCCCACACCGGCGAGAAGCAGGGCTGGATGCGCGCCCGCGCAGGCCCGTCGATGATGAACGCATCGAGGTCCCGCTCGGCCTGCTGCACTCGGGGGTCATCGCGCGGGATGCCGAGCACCTTGAACACCACCTGCAGGTAGACCATCGGCGGGAAGATCGCCCCGAGGCCCTCGGTCGGCGCCGGGATGTCCTGGCTCGCGCGCCGCATGATCCACTGGAACGAGTCCGCGATCGCGTGCTCTCGCCACGGCATGAGCCTGAAGCGGTGCATGAGCTTCAGCGTCCGGTCCACGGCCCTGAAGAACGCCTTCCACGCCGGAGGCGTGTCCTCGCGCATGCGCAGCGTGCGCCGCGCGCGCGCATCGAGGTACAGCTCGTCGATGCGCTGGTGCGGCGCGAGCTCCCTCACGGGCCGCCGCGCATTCACGATCGCCAGCGGAAGGATCATCGTGCGGCTCCACGCGCTGACCTTGTCGAGGTGGAAGTAGAACCAGCGCGGCAGCCACACGATCTCCGGCGGGATCGCGGGGGTGGCGTCCCACGGGACCTGCCCGAGCGAGGCCAGGTAGAACGTCGTGAACGAGTTGCAGCGCTCGGCGCCGCCGAGCTCGTGCACCCTCTGCCGCGCCCGCTGCATGTGCGGCGCGGCGGGATCGTCGCCCATCAGCTTGAGGCAGAAGTATGCCTTCACCGTGGCGCTGATGTCGATGCCGGAACCGGGGTACTGGCCCCACCCACCGTCGGCGCGCTGCTGCGCGCGCAGCTGCGCGGCGAGTCGGCACAGCATGTCCCATCCGCTGCGGCCGTCGGCCATCGGCGCGCGCTCCTGGCCGAGGATCCACTTCATGAGCATGTACTCGCTCTGGAGGATCGAGTCGCCCTCGAGCTCCGCGCACCAGTGGCCATCGGCGCGCTGCAGCGAGGCCAGCGCGTCCACCGCGGCACGGGCGCTTGCCTCGAGGCGGTCAAGCGCCTCGGGCGCGATGCGGCTGCTCGGGATCTGCGCGTGTTCGGTGGGCATCTCGGGTCCGCGCGCACGGCGTGCGCAAGCGGGAAAGTGTAGCGCGCCCGGTCCGCGATCAGCGCGCCACGGCGCTCACCGCCACTGGCCTGCGCGAGCGAGCGCTGCGCAGGGCCGCCTCGAGCACGCACTGCGTGGCGAAGGCATCCTCGAAGTCCGGCAGCGGCACCTCCGGCTCGAGTCCCGCAAGCGTCCGCAGGATGTCCGCGGCCTGGCTCACGAATCCGTGCTCGTACCCGATGAGGTGCGCAGGCGGCCAGTAGGCGTGCGCATACGGGTGGACCGGCTCCGTGCACATGATGCGGGTCCATCCGCGCAGCGCCTGAGGCTGCGTCTCGTCCCACCACTCAAGCTCGTTCATGCGCTCGAAGTCGAAGCGCATCGACCCGCGCTCGCCGTTGACCTCGAGCGTGTTGCGGTTCTTGTGCCCTGTCGCGACCCGCGATGCCTCGAAGGTGGCGACCGCGCCGCCGGACATCTGCGCCAGGAACGCGACGCAGTCGTCCACCGTGCTGCGCGCCATGCGCGGACGTCCCCCCCGGCGTGCGGGGGCGGTCGCACGCCGCGCGACGAACGTGCGCTCGACCGCACCGCTCACCTCGACGATCTCCTCCCCCGTCACGAATCGCGCCATGTCCACGATGTGGGCGTTGAGGTCGCCATGTGCGCCGCTGCCCGCGGTGGCCGCGTCGAACCTCCACAGCATGGGCGTCGATGGGCCTCCCCAGTCCTGGAGGTAGGTGGCGCGCACGTGGTAGATGCGGCCGATCCTGCCCTCGCGGACCATCCGGTGCATGAGGGCGACCGCGGGCGCACGCCGGTAGTTGAACCAGACGAAGGTCCGCAGCCCCCTCCGCGCCGCCTTGCGCGCGGCATCGCGCATGCGGCGCGCATCCGCGATGGTGCCGGCGAGAGGCTTCTCGCACGCCACGTGCTTTCCTGCCTCGAGGGCGGCGATGGACATGGCCGCGTGCTGGCTGTTGGGCACCGCGACATCGACGAGACCCACGGCAGGGTCAGACAGGAGATCGCGCCAGTCTGCCGTGGAGCGGGACCATCCCCACCGCCTGCCGAACTCATGGGTCTCGGCGGGGTCCCGGCCGGCCACGCACGCGAGCGCCGGGGCGGCGACATCGAAGAACTTGGGCGCACCCGCCCACGCCACCGAATGGGCGCGCCCCATGAACTTGGTGCCGACGAGGCCCACGCCGACAGGACCGGATTGACGAGTGCGCGCACGCGGCATGTTCTGGATCTCCGATCCGTATCCTACGAGCCATGACTGACCACCACGCAGCGTCCGGCTCCCGAGGCGACGATCGCATCGACTCCATCACTGCACGGCTTGGCGCGCTCGAGCAGGAGATCGCGCGCGCGCACGCGAGCGCCCGGCGCTGGAAGCGCATCGCGCTGTGCGCCGCGATGCCCCTCGTCGCCCTCGCCGGCATCGCAGCCACGCAGTCCACCGCCATCAGCGATGTCGTGCGCGCGCGCCGGTTCGAGGTGGTCGACTCGAGCAACCGGGTGGTGTTCCTCGCGGCCGTCGGCGAGCACGGCGGGCAGGTCGACGTGTGGGGTCCGGGCGGCGCGAACGTGGTGCGCATGGGCGCCAACCCGCAGGGCGGCGACCTGGCCATGTGGAATGCGCGCGGGCAGCTCGTCACCGGCATGTACGCGACGGAGGCCGGGGGCCGCGTCGAGACAAACACCACCGACGGATCCATGACCGCAATGCTTGCGACCAACGAGCGCGGCCCCGCGTTTGCGCTCGCCGACGCCGAGGGCAGGCCGCTGTTCGCGGCCGCCGCAGCGGAGGGCAGCGTCGGGGTATCCGTGCGAAGCGCCGAGGGACGCGAGCTTGTCGCGATGGGCGCTGCGGCGGGCAAGGCCGGCGTCATGCGCGTTGCGGATTCGGGGGGCGTGCCCGTGGTCGAGCTCACCTCAGGCGACGACGGCGGCACCGTGACCTGCACGACGCGCGCCGGCACACGTGCGGCGACGCTTGGCGTGGTCGCACCCGATGCCGGCGGGTCGATGGTGCTCTACGCGCCTGGAGGCACGCAGACCGTCTGCGCGCAGGCGCGCACCGAAGCCGGGGCGCAGATCACGCTTGGGCGGTCGGCAGAGGAGCCGCTGGTGGTGATGCAGACGGGCGCCGGCGATTCGCCGCTCGTCTCGCTGATGTCCGGAGGCCTGCGCCTCGCAGGCCTCGGCGCGACAGCCAACGGCGGCCTGCTGAACCTCGCGAACGCGTCCGGCACGCCTGTGGTCGTCGCTGGCGCGGCGGCCGATGCGGACGGCGGCGCCATGAGCCTGCGCGGCGGGCAGGGCCAGCAGCTCGTGCGCATGGGCATCGATACCGTGGGCGCCGGCGAGGTCGCGGTGTACGACGGTCCGGGACTGCGCAAGAAGGTGCTTGGCGCAGTCAGCGCCGCGCCCTGAGGCGGGCTCACGCAACGGGCGTGAACGTCGCGCCGCTCTGCACGTAGAAGTTCAGCAGCTGCCCCGTGGCGAAGTCGGATGCGGCCTGGCCCGGCGCCACCTCAAGCCACATGGGCACCACGACATCCGCCAGCACGCGGTTGCGCTGCACATCCGTGGCGATGACGCGGCCCTGCACGATGCGGGGCTGGCCATCGACCGGCTCGATGAACACGCCTCC
>JBIIIL010000192.1:0-5157 GCA_044234825.1 Phycisphaerales bacterium | reverse complement strand
CAAGCAGCTCCACTTCGGTGCCGAGCTTGCGCCGCCGCTCGATGCCGAGCACCTCGCCGCCCTCCGACACGTACACCCAGTTCGGGAACACCAGACCGACATCAGGATGGCGGTCGAGATGATCGCTCAGCACCATCAGTGCGCTCTCGTCGAGGTAGTCGTCGGCATCGAGCCTGATGACGTACTCGCCACGGGCCATCTCGAGGGCGTCATTGGCGCACGCCCTAAGGCCCCGCGGGCCCGCGGTCTCGACGAGGCGCGTGCGTTCCGGATGCCGGTCCCGGAACTCGCGGGCGACCGTGCGCGTCGCATCGGCAGAGCCCTCGTCAAACACAATCAGTTCCCAGGACTCCATGGACTGGACCGCCACGCTGTCGAGGGCCTCTCGCAGGAAGCGCCCGTAGTTGCGGCACGGCACATAGACGGTGACCTTCGGATTCATCGGCTCAGACGCGGGAATCGCCATCGCCCGCAGTGCTGCAGCCTATCGAATGAAGTCGGCAGTATCTTGCCCGACGGGGTGGTCGTTCACCACCTCGCGCAGCCGGTCAGCCTGAGTCGTGCCTCCAACCTGTTGCGCACCTGCCCCCATGAGTGCTCCGCCCATACATCCCCTGAAACCTCCGAGATCCGATCGGGCGCGACCGGAGTTCTCGATCATGATTCCGGTTCACCGTCCGACAGCGCACTTCGAGATCGCGCTGCAGTCAGTGCTCCGCGAGGGGCTTGGTGCCCGGGAGGCGCAGATTGGCGTCGTGGTTGACGGTCCCGATGCAGGCATCGAAGGTCGCGTGCGGGCGCTCGACCCCGCGGGCAGGGTTGAGATCCACGTGCTGCACGGTCCCGTGGGGCTCTCGCAGAACCTCAATCGCGCCGTTCAGCTCGCGAACGGTCACCTCGTCCACCTGCTGCACCAGGACGACTTCGTGCTCCCCGGCTTCTACTCCCGCATGCACCGCGCCTTCGTCGAGGCCCCGATGCTGGGCATGGCCTTCTGCAGGGCGGTGCTCGTCGATGAGGGAGGCAATCGGCTCCGGCGCACTTCAGTGCCGCGGCTCTGGTCTGGCGTGATCCGGAACTGGGTAGGGAAGATCGCAAAGCGCCAGAGAGTTCAGGCCCCTTGCGCCGTCGTCGCACGCCGTGTCTACGAGGATGTCGGGGGATTCCGTGAGGACCTGCGGTTGGCGCTCGATTGGGAGATGTGGGTCCGGATCGCGGTGCGATATCCGGTGTGGTGCGATGTGCGCGCGCTCGCGGCCTACCGCAGGCATGCGGCGAGCGCCACAGAGCGGCTGCGTGCCGAGGGGGCGGCATGGCCTGACATCTGCCACGCGATCCGAATCAACAACGAGAGCTGCCGTTCCGCCGGCCACCTCGGGTGCGTGTCCGAGAGTGCACGCTGGTACCGCAGGTCTGCACTCAGGGAGGCTCGCCGAGAGGCCGCGTCAGGCCGGGTGTCCCGTGCCCGCGAGATCATCGAGCAGAGTGAGCCGCTGCTCGAGCTGATTTCCGGTCAGAGTGATCGAAATGCGCTGATGGCGCGCGCAGCATGGGTCAGGCGCATGGCGGGTGGCAGTAGGGCCTCGGCAGCAAGCGGGCGAAGCGCGTAATGCGGGCAGTCGTGCTGGCGCACTTCGACCCGCAGGGACAAGTCGACGACTATGTGGTGTCGTCCTTGCACGAGTACCGACGGGTGGCGGACCTGCTGGTGCTCGTCACGGCGAGTGCGCGCGATGCGCCGCCTGAGGTCCGACGGCTTGTGGACCGGTTCATCGCGCGACCCAACGTGGGATACGACTTCTGCAGCTGGCGGGAGGGCATCGAGTCGATCGGCTCGCTCTCCGGCATCGATGAGCTGATCTGCGCCAATGACAGCGTGTACGGCCCGACGGGGCTACTTGCCCCGGTGCTCGCCGACAGGCGGGTGGCGGATGCCGATGCGTGGGGCATGTGCCTTTCGCTCCAGGGCACTGTCACGCGGAACCACAGGGCGGCGCCGCACCTTCAGTCGTGGTTCATGGCGTTTCGCGGTCCGGTGTTGCGGTCTTCCGCCTTCCGCGAGTTCTGGGGCGGCGTGGTTCCCCTGCAGCGCAAGCAGGATGTGGTCGACCGGTACGAGATCGGCCTCTCCGAACGACTTCAGGAGGCCGGATTCAGGATCTCCGCGATCCACGACGTGCGGAAGGCTCCTCGGCTTGGCTGCACCGAGGCCTGGCCCATGATCTCGTGGCGAAGCCCGCTCCGGTCGTTCCGAATGCTGCGTCGCGGATTGCGGCGTCCCGCCACCCTGAATCCTGCGGAGGCGCGACCGCTCAGCATGCTCCGTGACGGTGTGCCGTTTCTCAAGTCAAGTGTCTTTAGGGTCAACCACTATCGCCTCGACCTGTCGATCGTGCTCCGCGAGGCTGGGCGCATCTCCGGCTACGACATGGACCTCGTGCGTCGGCATCAGGCGCGGCTCCAGCAGGCGCACCAGCGCAAGTGCGGCTGATCCCGCGCCTGCTCCGGTAGGATTTCCCTCCTCCGATGGATCGGCCGCCCAACCTCGCACTCGTCATCATCTACAACCATCGGTACGACCAGAACATCGATCTTCTGGAGCGGGTGTACCGGGACCGGTTCGGCCACATTTTCCATCTCATGCCCTTCTACACGGGTGATCGCGCGAACGTGATCCCGGTATACGGCAACGCTCACTACTTCAGCGGATTTGTCGCTCAGGGGTTTCGGCATTTCCATCGTCCCGAGTTCACCCACTACCTCTTCATCGCGGATGACCTGATCCTGAACCCCGCGGTCGATGCGCGGAACTTCCAGGAGGCAATGGGGCTGCCGCCCGGCCACTGCTACCTTCCGGGCTTCCACCGCACCGGACCCAAAGAGCAGGGGTTCTGGATGCATGCTCGCAGCTCCGTCGAATGGACCCCGAAGGCCTGGGGGCTCGAGGTCGCTCACCAGCTGCCGTCGGCCGAGGAGGCAGCTGCGCGGCTGAAGCGCCATGGCCTAAGGCTGGAGCCGCTCAGCTTCCGGCGGGTCTTCAAGACACCCGTGGGCTGGCGGGAGTGGCTGCGCCTCGCGCTCTCGAACCCGGCGCTCTTCGCCCATCGTGCGCGCGGCGTTCTTCGCAACGTGACCTTCACGCAGCGGTACCCGCTGGCGGCGGGTTACTCCGACATCTTCATGGTGACCTCCGACGCGATTGCGGAGTTCGCCAGCCTGTGTGGCATGCTCGCCGCCGCGAACCTGTTCGTTGAGCATGCGATCCCCACGGCCATGGCGCTCTCGGCGAACGCAGTGGCGGAGGATCTGAGCCTGAAGCTGCGAGGCAAGGCACTCTGGACGCCTGAGCAGCACAAGGCGCTCGAGCGCTACGACATGTCCCTTTCGGCCCTGCTGAGCGACTTCCCGGAGGGCTGGCTCTACGTTCATCCCGTCAAGCTGTCCCGCTGGATGGGGGACCTGGATGTGACCTTGCGTCATTCCGTCAGCTGGGCAGAGCTCGTGGAGAGTCCCGGCGGGCGAAACCAGGTGAAGGACGTGAGGGTTGAAGGCGAGGACCTGCGCGTCACCTCAACCGGGTCGGACCCGTTCATCGTCCTCCCCAAGGTACCGCTTGACCCCTCGCGCGACACGTCGGTCAGGCTGGAGCTGACCGTGCCGGAGCCGACGCTGGTGCAGCTGTACTACCAGGGTTCGGCCGAGAGGGACTTTCGCCAGCAGGATTGCCTGACCTGGCGAGCGCCTGCGGGCAGGGGACGCCTCATTCGGCGAATCTCCCAGCCGCTCAACGGCATGTTCCGAATCGACCCTGGAACTTGTTCAGGCAGCTTCCGGATTCACAGGATCGAGTTCATCCAGTGACATCCCGGACGCCCGCGCCGCGTGGGATCGCATCGACGCCGACGCGTGCCAGCAGCGCGACGAGCGGCGCACGCCGGACGCCCAGCGGCCACAGGAGTAGCCTCGAAACCTGACGCATGGATATCCCGCTGCATCAGAGGAGTACGGAGAGTGCCGTCATCGGTCCCATCCCCTACGCGCACTGAGATCGAGCGCTGCGCACCGTCTCGACGGCTGATGGTGCTGGTGCTGGGGATGCACCGATCCGGCACGAGCGCCATCACGCGAGCGCTCGAGTGCCTCGGCGCAGTGCATTCGGCAAGGCTTCACGAGCCGATGGTGGGCAACCCCAAGGGGTTCTTCGAGGACCTGGACATCCAGCGGTTCAACCAGTACACGCTCCTTCCGGCTCTGGGGCTGCGATGGCACGATCTCGCGCAACCCGACTGGACTCGGCTCTCGTCTGGCCTTCGTGCGGACCTGCTCGGTGTCGCATGCGAGATCATGGGCCGGAACTTCCCGAAGGACGCAGCCGTGTGCGTGCTGAAGGACCCGCGCCTGTGCGTCCTGCTTCCCTTCTGGCAGGAGGTCCTGCAACGCTGCAGCTTCGACGTGAAGGCTGTATGCACGATCCGGGATCCGCTGAGCGTGGCGCGTTCCCTCCAGGTCCGGGACGGGATACCGATTCGCCACGGGGCGGCCCTGTACGCGGCGCAATGTGCGTACGCCCACGCCGCATCGAAGCAACTGCCGCGGACTTACATGAGCTACGACGCCCTTCTCGCGGACCCGCTCGGCGAGCTGGGGCGGGTGGCTCAGGGGCTCGCCGTCACATGTCCGCGGGACTTCCGGGATCGCGTCGCGTCCATGTCGGTCGACTTCCTCGATGTCGACCTCCGGCACAGCAGGAGCTCGCCAGAGCAGTGCGCCCAGGATCCTGAAGTGCCCGAGATCGCCGTTCGCGCGTACGGGGCGCTGACCATGCTGCGCGAGGCGGAGCGTGGCGGCACTTCGGGTGCCACGCTCGCTCTTGACGCGCTCGCAGACGCGCTTGCGCAGGCCGCACCGATCCTCCGGGCCTATGACCGTGGGCAGCCTGACGCGGAGGCCCTAGACAAGTCGGGGCACCCGATGCGCGAAGAGCTTGATTCGATCCTGACGGCGACTGCCCGCCGGGTGGCCGATGCCACGCGAATTGCCAGCCTCGAGCTCCGGGCGCAGGCTCTTGAGGCAGAGGTCATGCGAGCGCTGGCGAATCCTCGACTGCAGCGGCGCCGAAGCCGGATCGCGATCGCGGGTCTTCGGACTGGGCTGCCG
>JBIIIL010000191.1:0-5187 GCA_044234825.1 Phycisphaerales bacterium | reverse complement strand
TGGCTGCCCGACTGCTCTGCGTCGGATTTCCGGGGCGCGAGGTGGACGCAGGCCTTGGGGAGATGCTTGCGGAGGGGGCAGGTGGCGTGATCCTGTTTGCCAGGAACGCATCGAGTGCAGCGGAGGTCGCGTCGCTGACGGCGGCAGTCAGGCATGCCGCGGCTGCGAGAGGCCGCGCGGCGCCATTCGTCTCGATCGACCACGAGGGCGGCCGGGTCGTGCGCGCGCGAGAGGGCTTCACGGCCGTGCCGGAGATGCGGGAGGTCGGTGCCGCCGGACCTGACGAGGCCGCGCGCATCGGGTCGCTGTTCGCACGAGAGCTGCGCGCCGCAGGGATCGACGTCAACTTCGCGCCTGTGGTGGATGTGGACAGCAACCCCGCCAATCCGGTCATCGGCGCCCGGAGCTTCTCGCGGGACCCTGCGCAGGTCGGCGCCTGCGCATCGCGTTTCATCGGGGCGATGCAGGCCGGCGGGGTTGCGGCGTGCGCCAAGCACTTCCCGGGCCACGGCGACACGCACGTGGACAGCCACCTCGACCTGCCCACGCTGCCCCACGGGCTCGAGCGGCTCAGGGCGGTGGAGCTGGTGCCGTTTCGCGAGGCGATCGCCGCAGGCGTCGCGTCTGTGATGACCGCACACGTGGTGTTCGAGGCGCTTGATCCTGGCGTGCCCGCCACCATGAGCCGGCACGCCGTCGAGGGCCTCCTGCGCGGGGAGCTCGGCTTCGGCGGCGTGATCTTCAGCGATGATCTCGAGATGAAAGCCATCGCCGACCGCATGCCCTCCGGCGAGGCATGCGTGCGCGCGCTCGAGGCGGGCTGCGACTGCCTTCTCGTGTGCCATGAGCTCGAGCGGCAGCGCGCGGCGATCGATTCGATAGCCGCAGCGATCGCGTCAGGCCGACTGTCCCGCGAGCGGATTGCCCGCTCGCATGCGCGGCTCGGAGCGCTCACCGCCGGTTTCGCGCGCCCGTCCTGAGGAATCGCCGCATCGCGGCGACGGTCACCGGCGAAAGGTGGTGCTCCATGCCTTCCGCATCGAGCGATGCATGAGGCTCAGGCACCCCGATCGCGCGCAGGAAGCCGACCACATCGTCGTGCCGCAGGCGAGCGGCACGCGCCATGGCGGAGCCGGTGCGCGTGAGCTCGATCGGGCCGTATGGCGTCTTGCGCACGAGGTCCGCAGCGACCAGGCGCGAGATGATCTTCACCACCGTGACGTGGCTGACCTGCATCAGGCGCGCGAGGTCCGCGACCCGGCAGGCGCCGAGGCGCAGCCGGATCTGCTCGACGGCCTCGACGTAGTCCTCGGCGGTCTCCCGGGCATGCTCGCGCCGGACCTTCTGGAACGCGCCTCGCGCCACGCTTCGGATGTTTGTCTGCCGGCGCGTCATGGGCTACTCTAGTGTAGCCGTGGCTACAACACTCCCAATATGCGCACTTGCGCTGGCCTGCGCCTTGGCGTGCGCCGGGTCCGCCGCCGCATGCGCAGGTGAGATGGTCCAGGCCGCGCCAGCGGACCGGGCCAGCGCGCCAGCGGCCGACGTCGCGCCCGTCATGGTCGTCGCCACAACGTCGATCGGCGCAGACCTCGTACGCCAGGTGTGCTCGGGCGTCCCAGGCATCGCCGTGGGCGCGCTGATGGGTCCGGGCGTGGATCCCCACCTGTACCGGCCGACGGTGCGCGACGTGCGCGCGCTCGCGGATGCCCAGTGCATCCTGGCGCATGGTCTCCTGCTCGAGGGGCGGATGGATGACCTCTGGCCGAAGCTCGAGCGCAGGGGCGTGACGGTCGTTGTCCTCAGCGACGCGCAGGCTGCAGGCGACGATCCGCACATCTGGATGGATGCATCGATGTGGGCGGCCGCGGCGGAGCGGGTGGGTGCAGCGCTGGCGGACCAGATGCCGGACCGGGCGGGCCCGCTCCGTGCGGGTGCCGCTCGCGTCGCGGAGCGGTGGCGCGCCCTTGATGCGCAGGTGCGCAAGGCCGTGGCCAGCATCCCCGCGGAGCGCCGCATGCTCGTGACCGCGCACGATGCCTTTGGCCATTTCGGCGCCGCCTACGGCATGGACGTGCGCGGCGTCCAGGGGATCTCGACCGAGTCGGAGGCGGGGCTTGCGGATCTCCGCGCGCTCGTGGGGGAGATCGTCGCCCGCAAGGTGCCCGCGGTCTTCCGCGAGACCAGCGTGCCGGACCGTGCGATCGAGGCGCTGTGCGAGAGCGCTGCGGCGCAGGGGCACCCGCTGCGCACCGCGGAGGCCCTGTACTCCGATGCGCTCGGACCGCCAGGCAGCGGCGCGGACACGTACGAGGGCATGATGCGCTCGAACGTGCATGCGATCGTCAAGGCGCTTGGCGGCGATGCGACGCTCATGAAGGAGTCAGGCCGGTGACCGGCGACCCATCCACGACCGGCCGCATGGCGTCCCATCCGTCGCAGGACGCCGGCGCTGCGCTCAGCGTGCGGGACCTGTCCGTGTCGTACGGCACGCGACGCGCGATCGCGCAGTGCACGTTCCATGTGCCGTGCGGCAGCATTGCGGGAATCATCGGTCCCAATGGCTCGGGCAAGACGACCCTCCTGAAGGCGTGCCTCGGCCTGCTGCCTGCGGACTCCGGCACGGTGCTGTTCGGCGGTCGCCCGCTCTCGCAGTGCCGGCGCGATGTGGCGTACATGCCGCAGCGCGAGAGCGTCGACTGGGACTTCCCGATCAGCGCGCTCGATGTGGTGTCGATGGGCGCTCACGTGCGCACGGGATGGATGGGGATGCGCGCGCGAGCTGCGCGCGAGATGGCGCGGCGCGAGATGGCCAAGCTTGGCATCGAGGGCCTCGCGGACCGCGCAGTGGGGGCGCTCTCGGGCGGGCAGCAGCAGAGGGTGTTCCTCGCGCGCGCGCTTGCGCAGGGCGCGAGCACATTCGTGATGGACGAGCCTCTCGCGTCCGTGGATGCGGCATCGGCGAAGGTCGTGATGGACGCGCTGCAGGAGCTGCGCGCCTCAGGCCGGACGGTCGTGATGGTGCACCATGACCTCGAGATGGCCCGCGAGATCTTTGACTGGGTGGTGCTGCTTGCGGGTCGGGTCGTCGGCGCCGGTCCCGTCAGCGAGGTGATGACGGAGCGGAACCTCCGGTTGGCCTACGGAGGGCGCCTTGCGTGGCCAGGAAGCGTGCCGCCCGCGGAGGCTGTGCATGGCGGCGCCTGAACCGTCTTGGATCGGGGATCCCCACGCGCTTCGCGTGATCGCGACCACCGCACTGCTCGGTGCGAGCGCCGGCGCCATCGGCACGATGCTCACGCTGCGGTCGCGTGCGCTCGTCGGCGATGCGGTGGGCCATGCGACGCTTCCCGGCCTCGCAGGGGCATCGCTCGCGAGCATCGCGCTCGGAGGCAGCGGTCGCGAAGTCTGGGTGCTCATGCCTGGCGCGATCATCGGGGCGTGCGCCGGAATGGCCTGCATGCACGGCCTCCAGCGGGCGCTGAAGGTCAGTGCGGATGCGTCGATGGCGGTGACGCTCGGCACCATGTTCGGCCTCGGCGTCGTGCTGCTGTCGGTGGTGCAGCAGGCCCCTGGCGGGCATCAGGCTGGTCTTGACGGGATGCTTGTCGGCAGGGCAGCCACGCTGGTGGCCTCTGACCTCGTGGCCGCTGCGGCCCTTGCGATCCTCACAGGTGCGCTCTTTGCGGCATGCGGCCGAGACCTTCGTGCACTTGCCTTCGACGAGCCCTACGCGAGGATGGTCGGTCGACCCGTTGGCCTGCTGGCGGCCCTCGTGTCCGGTCTTGTCGTCTGCGCCATCGTGGCAGGCACCCATGCTGTGGGTCTGGTGCTCGTGGTTGCCTTGCTCGTGATGCCGGCGACCGCCGGTCGCATGCTGTCCGACCGCTATGGCATCGTGGTGATTGCAGCCGCATGCCTCGGCGCGCTCGGTGCGGCCGCAGGCACAGTGGCCAGCGCGGTGCTCCCTGGGATGGCTACGGGACCGCTGATCGTGATGGCGTGCGCTGCGCTGCTCGCCGCGGCCACGATGTTTCGCAGGCTCCGTGGGACAAGCGGATCTCCGGCATGAGCGGACTGGCCGAGTGGACATGGGCGGTGGACGGATGGATCGTCGCCATCGGCGCGCTCGCCGGGCTTGCGTGCAGCATTCCCGGGAGCTGGCTGGTGGTCAGGCGCGAGTCCATGATGGCCGATGCGCTCTCGCACGCGGTGCTGCCGGGCATCGCCGTTGCCTTCCTCGTCACAGGGTCTCGCTCCGCCGGCTGGATGCTTGCGGGCGCCATGGCCGCCGCAGCAGCGCTCGCGGCGCTCTCCGTATGGCTGCGTGCCGTAGGGCGCCTCGAGCGAGGGGCTGCGCTCGGCGTGGCCTACACCACCCTCTTCGCGGTCGGCGTGCTGCTCGCATCCGGCGCTGCGCGCAGTGTGGACATCGATCCATCCTGCGTCCTTTTCGGCTCCCTCGAGGTCGCTCCGCTGGACTCCGTCCCCATCGGCGGAGCGCACGTGCCGCGGGCAGCGCTGCTCCTGTGCGCGGTCTTCGCGGCCAACGCGACGCTCTCTGCGCTGCTGTGGCGCCCCATCCTCGCGGCAAGCTTCGACCGCGCCCACGCCGCTGCCGCAGGCGTTCGTGCCGGCGCGGTCGACATGACCGTCATGGCCATGGCTGCGGCGACCTGCGTCGCATGCTTTGAGGCCATCGGCAGCATCCTCGTCATCGCGATGATGGTCACGCCGGCGGTGACGGCGCGGCTGTGCTGCAGCTCCGTCCGCATGATGGCCGTCATTGCGGCCGCGATTGGGGCGATCGGCGCGCTGCTCGGCCACACCGTCGCCACGACGGCACCTGCACTCGCCGGCCTCTCCGCGTGGGGCATCTCCGATGCAAGCACATCGGGTTCGATCGCGGTCTCGCTCGGCGGGATGCTCGTGATGGCGGCCGCCGCACGGGCATGCGCACGCCGCATGAAGGCGTCGCACCGAACCTAGGGCGGAGGCAGGCCGCCTGCCCGCGCCAGCTCGCTGATCACCGTGCACACCAGCCGAGACGCGCGGGCCGCAAGGTCAGCGTCGATTCGTTCAACCTCATCGTCGACGGTGTGGTAGTCGGCGTGGTCCTCCACGCTCAGGAGCACCGCCGGCACGCCCTTGGCGAGGAATGGGCCCTGATCGCTGCGCGGAAGCCAG
>JBIIIL010000024.1:0-18044 GCA_044234825.1 Phycisphaerales bacterium | reverse complement strand
GAGCCGGGTCGCGGAGAGCGGCGGCTCTTCTCCCTCCTGCGCGGGCACCGGATGAAGTGCCTGCTGCGGCACGCGCTCGACGAGTCCAAGTTCCTCTCGCCCCACGGGATCAGGTCCATGTCGAGGGCCCTCCGCGACCGGCCCTACGTGATGTGGGCCGACGGCAAGAGCCTCTCGGTCCGCTACGAACCTGCCGAGGGGCTCTCCGGGCTCTTCGGCGGCAACAGCAACTGGCGCGGTCCCGTGTGGATGCCGCTGAACTACCTCATCTGCGAGGCGCTCGAGAAGTTCCACCAGTACTACGGCGACGACTTCACCGTCGAGTGCCCCGTCGGCTCCGGCCAGCAGGTCACCCTCCGCGGCGTGTCTCAGCACCTGGCGCAGCGCCTCATGTCGCTCTTCCTGCGAGGCGCTGACGGCTGCCGGCCGTGCGAAGGCGACAAGCACCTTCTCCAGAACGACCCCCACTTCCGCGACCTGATCCGGTTCCACGAGTACTTCTGCGGGGACACGGGCCGCGGCTGCGGCGCATCGCACCAGACCGGCTGGACCGCGATCGTGGCGAGATTGGCGTCGTCGGAGCCGCTGGTGTCATGATGCGCGGCCGCGCGGCGATACGGCTCGCGCTCAGGCTCCTTGCCGTCGCGTCGATCGGAGTCGTGGCCCTCGAGGCGGTGTCAGCCGCACGCCACGGCGCAGCGGCCATGCCCCACGCGGTGGCGGCCGCATCGCTGGCTCTTGCGCTGGTCGCCGCACTCGTGCCCTCGCTGCGCGGCACGTGGGCCGCCGGCCTCTCGGCCTCCGTTGCGGTGCTCATCGGCGCCGTCGGGCTCGCCGATGGCGCGGATGGGGCCAGCTTCGGATCGCTGCACCGCGTCGTGTCACAGGTCTCGCAGCTCAGCGCCCGCGCTGGCGCTGCGCAGGTCGTGGGGGCGGTGCTGCTGCTCGTGCACGCCTGGGTCGAGTCCGGGCGAAGGTCCCTTGGGCTGCCCCGATGGGCGGGCCTTGCTGCAGCCATCCTCTGCTTCGCGCCGAGCATCGCAGTGTGGATGCTGCTGCTGGCTCGCGACCAGCGCATCGCGATGCGACAGGCGGACGTCCGCGAGCGTGCGCTCGTGATGCTGCTCGAGGACCGGCTTGACCTCACGATGCGCACGCTGCAGGGCCACCTCCGCGGGCTCAGCGGCGACCCATCATCCGTCCCGGCCGCAACCCGCGTGGTCAGCCTGCTCGAGTCCACCGACGGCGTGACCGCGCTGCTGTGCGTGGACGAGCGCGGCACGCGACGCTGGATCGCGCCGCAGTCGGCGGGCAATGACGCCCCCGTGCGGAAGATCCTTGAGGGCGACACTGACGAGCAGGCGGCCGCGACCTGCATGCTCCGCGACCGTGCCGTGGTGCTCGACCCGCCCTCCGGAGCGGCCCCTCCGGATGCGCCCGACGTGGTGGTCGCGCTGCCCATCACCGTCGACGGACGCGAGCTCGCCGCACTGTTCCTCGTTGACGTCGACATGATCCTTGCCTCGGTCGCGGAGTCCATCGAGTCTGGCGCCCCGGCAGAGCTCCTCGACCAGGATCGCGCGGCCGGCGCATCGGCCGAGGGCATGGTCGAGGGCAGGTCCATCTCATGGGATGGCGCGACGCTTGTGGTGCGCGCGCTGCCCTCCGCGGACGGTGCCGGCCGGGATGGGGACACCTTCCCGGACCTCCTGCTCGCCTCGCTCGCCACCGCCTGCGCGCTCGTGGGCTCGACCGTGCACTTCGCGCAGCGCTCCGCGGAGCGGGCACGTGCGAGCGCACGTTCGAGGCAGCAGCTCGAGCAGCTCATCGAGGCAAGCGACACGGTGGCAGTGATCGCGACCGACCGCGAGGGCATGATCACGATCTTCAACGAGGGTGCCGAGCGGATCACCGGCTTCGAGTCCGTCTCCATGGCTGGGAGATCAGGCGCCCTCGAGCTCTTCGACCAGGACGAGCTCGGGTCGCTTCCGATCCGGGCGGGACTGCCGGCCGCGCACACGCTCGAGCAGCTCGCGCGCAGCGCGGAGTTCCGCTCGAGGGACTGGACATGGATCGGCACCGGGGGGCGCCGGCGCCGCGTGAGCGTCGCGGTGCGCCCGTGGCTTGAGCCCGATGGCGCACCCTTGGGTTTCCTGATGGTGGCCATCGACGTGACCGAGCGCGAGCGCGCGATGCTGAGCGTGGAGCGCGCGCGGGCCGAGGCGGAGGACCGCAGCCAGGCGAAGGCCTCGCTCCTGGCCGGAGTCACCCACGAGATCCGCTCGCCCATGGCCGCGATCCTGAGTGCGGCGGACCTGCTCGCGGACGAGACGAGCACGCCACAGGAGCGGGCGGAGTGGCTGCGCGCAGTCCGCGCGAATGGCACGCACCTCCTTGGCATCATCAACGACATCCTCGACGTGTCGAGGATCGAGGCGGGCCGCATGCCCGTGGAGTCGATCGAGGTGCGTCCTGTCGACCTCGCGACCGATGTGGTGCAGCTGCTCCTGGTTCAGGCGACCTCCAAGGGCATCGAACTCAGGCTCGAGGCCGCAGACGAGGGTGCGGAGCAGACCATCCGCACCGATCCGCTGCGTGTGCGCCAGGTGCTCGTCAACCTGGTGACCAACGCGATCCGGCACACGGCGCGCGGCAGCGTCCGGATCGTCGTGCGCACATCCCGCAGCGGCGAGGTGCTTGAGGTCGAGTTCGACATCGTCGACACCGGCGACGGGATGACGCAGGAGCAGGTCGATCGCCTCTTCGCCGACTACGTGCAGGTTGGCGCATCCGAGGCCGGCCGCTCGGGAGGCACGGGGCTCGGGCTCGCGATATCGCGCCGGATCGCGGAGCTCCTCGAGGGATCCGTCAGCGTGCGCAGCGTGCCCGGCGAGGGCAGCGTGTTCACCTTCCGCCTCTCCGCGCGCATCGTCACTCCTGCGGTGCGGCCCGAGCCCGAATCGGCCGGCGGCGCGCCGGGCGCAGGCGAGCCGGCGCAGCCGCTGCGGGGCCTTCGCATCCTCCTGTCCGAGGAGGAGTCAGGCAACCGACGGCTGCTGAGCGAGGTGCTTGTCGCCGCCGGCGCGGAGGTTGAGGCATGCGAGTCGTGCGCGAGCGCTGTCGCTGCCGTCGAGCGCGCGGCCGGCCGCCGCGTCTTCGACGTGGCGCTGCTCGACCTTCAGGAGAGCGGGCGTGACGGCATCGGCAGCGTGTGCAGGCTCCGCGACATGGGATTCCCGGGACGGATCGTCGCGATGAGCGGACGTGCGCTCGACGTGGACCGCGAGAGCTGCCTCGCCGCAGGGTGCGATGCGTTCGCGGTCAAGCCGATCGCGCCCGATGAGCTCGTGCGCCTCTGCCGCGGATAGGATCGGGACACCACCGGTGGGGTGGCAGAGCGGTTGAACGCGCCGGACTTGAAATCCGGTATGCCCCTCGGGGCATCGCGGGTTCGAATCCCGCCCCCACCGTTTCGGAGCCCGACCTGGACACGCCGAATCCCATTCTTCCCCGTGTCGCAGCTGGCGACCCGGCGGCGCTCAACGAGTGCATGGCGCGGTTCAGCGGACTGGTGTGGAGCATCGCCCGCAAGCTCAGCGCGGATCCCTCGGATGCCGACGATGCCGTCCAGGAGGTCTTCATCGACCTCTGGCGAAGCGCCCACCGCTTCGACCCCGAGAAGGGCACCGAGACCACCTTCGTGGCGACGATCGCGCGCCGGCGGCTGATCGACCGAGGGAGGCGACGACAGCGGCGCCCCGAGGTGCCCGGCATCGACGATGGCGCTGTCGCGCCCGCACCGTCGTCGGAGCGCACCGATGTGGATGAGCGTGCCGCGATGGTCAACCGCGCGATGGGCGCGCTGCGCCCCGAGCAGCGCCGAGTGCTGCAGCTGGCGATCCACCACGGCGCATCGCACGAGCAGATTGCGACGAGCACCGGGATGCCGCTGGGCACGGTGAAGACGCATGCGCGACGCGGCCTCATGCGGCTGCGTGACATCCTGGTGCGCGAGGGCGCCATCGCGCCCGATCCCCAGGGTGACGGGCACTCAGCGAGCCGGTGACTTCGCACTACGCTGCGCAGCCCATGCGCAATCCCATCACGATCTTCGCTGTGGCGCTCACGGCCCTGCTGACGCCTTCCGCCGCTGACCGTCCCGCGGCGGGTGCCCCCGCCCCTGGAGCCTCCGCCGCGCAGGCGGGCGAGGCGCCCGCGATTCCCGATGCGTCGATGCTGCGGTACCCCGACATCTCCAGGGACCGGATCGTGTTCGTGTACGCGAACGGAATCTGGAGTGTGCCCCTCGCGGGCGGCGTGGCGCAGCCGGTGGCCGATCCGCCAGGATTCGAGAGCTTCCCGCGCTTCTCGCCCGATGGGGCGTCGATCGCCTTCTGCGGCAACTGGGACGGCAACCGCGACATCTGGGTCGTGCCCGCGACGGGCGGCGAGCCTGCGCGGGTGACGGGGCATCCCGCATCGGAGACGCTCTGCGACTGGTCACCGGGCGGGCGCCTGCTCTTCTCGGCATCGGGCATGGGTCCCTACCCGCGCGCGTCGATGGTGTACTCGGTGGCGCCAAACGGCGGACTGCCGAGCGAGCTGCCGGTGCCCTACGGCGCGAACGCCGCACTCAACCGAGATGGCACTCGGCTCGCGTACACGCCTCACTCCACGGACACGCGCACGTGGAAGCGGTACCGGGGCGGCATGGCCACCGACATCTGGGTCGTCGACACGGCATCAGGCGCGGCCACGCGCGTCACCGACTGGGAGGGCACGGACACCATCCCGATGTGGCACGGCGACTGGATCTACTACTTGAGCGATGCCGGTCCCGAGCACCGCCTCAACATCTGGCGCGTGAACCCCGCGACGAAAGCGCGCGAGCAGGTCACCCGGTTCGCTGACTTCGACGTGCGCTGGCCGGCGATCGGACCGGACGACGGCACCCCGGGCAGAATGGTCTTCCAGCACGGACCCGAGCTGTGCGTGCTTGACCTCGGGACCGGCAAGTCGACTCCGGTGCAGGTGCGCATCCCGGGCGCCCGTGCCCGGCTTCGAGATCTCACCGAGGATGCGAGCGAATCGATCCAGTCGTGGGACATCTCCCCGACCGGCAAGCGCGCCATCGTGCAGGGCCGAGGCGACGTGTGGACGCTCCCCGCCGAGAACGGAGTGCCCGTGAACCACACGCGCACGGTTGGCATCGCGGAGCGAGATCCCGCGTGGAGCCCGGATGGACGGCTCCTCGCATGGTTCGACGACTCCTACGGGAGCGGGTACGAGCTGTTCGTCGCACCCGCAGACGGGACCGGAGAGAAGCGGCGGCTGACGTCGTCCGATGGCTGCTTCAAGGAGAGCATCACGTGGAGCCCCGACTCGGCGATGATCGCCATGACCGACAAGACCGGCAGGCTGTGGAAGGTCGATGTCGCAAGCGGCGCCACCACGCTCATCGACAAGGAGAGCTGGGGCGAGAGCATGTCGCCCCCGTCATGGAGCGGCGACTCGACATGGCTGGCCTACGTCCGCAGCGATGACGCGACAGGACAGGATCGGCTCTGGATCCATGACGTCGAGGCGGGCACGTCAACGCCCGTGACGTCCACCGCATTCGCGGTAGGGAGCGCCAGCTTCGACCGCGCTGGAGACTTCATCTACCTGCACCGGGTGGGCAGCTTCCGCCCGAGCTACAGCTCGCTCGACAGCACATGGATCTACGACAACGCGAGCGTCATGCTTGCGGCACCGCTTCGCAAGGACGTCAAGGCGCCGTGGATGGCCATCGAGATCGACGAGGAGAAGCCCTCGGACGGGAAGGGCGCGAAGAAGGAGGCGGCCAAGGACAGCAAGGGCGGCGACGCTGACGACGAGTCCAGCGATGCGGAGAAGAAGGCCGCGGAGGACGGACCCGACGAGCCCAAGCCGGCATCCGAGGGGGCGAAGGAGCCTCCTGCCGATGGCTCTGCTCAGCCCGGCTCAGCGGATGCGAAGGACACGGCCCCGGATGCCTCGAGGACGGCCGAAGCGGCCGGCAGCGGGTCTGCAGCCAAGAAGCCGAAGCGCACCGTGAAGATCGACCTCGATGGCTTCGAGTCTCGCATGGTGCAGGTGCCCGGAGTCTCGGCAGGCGAGTTCGGCGGGCTGGCCGTCAATGACAAGGGCAACCTGATCTTCGCGCGGCGCGCGGCGCGCGGAAGCGATGATGCGAACGCCGGAATCCGCATCGTGGACGTCAAGGAGAAGAAGCCGGCGGAGAAGTCGGTCACAGGCGGCGGCGCGCTCGGGATCAGCGCCGATGGCAAGAAGCTGCTGGTGATCGAAGGCCGAGGGGCCAAGATCGGCGATGCCGCCGCGGGCGCGACCTTCAAGCCCGTCGTCGCATCGCCCACTGCGGTCGCGATCAGCCCGCGGGCCGAGTGGGCCCAGCTCGTGCGCGACGCGTGGCGCGTGCTCAAGGACTACTTCTACGACCCGACCATGCATGGCATCGACTGGGATGCCGTGCGGAACCGCTACGCCGCGATGGTGGACGACGCCAACAGCCGCGAGGATGTCGCGTGGATCATCTCCGAGATGATCTCCGAACTGAACGTTGGCCACGCGTACTACCAAGGTGGGCCAAGCGAATCCTCGCCGAGCGTGGGCACGGGCATGCTTGGCGTGGTGTGGGCGCAAGGCGAGGCGCCCGGTCCCGACGGCACCACCGTCAAGGGATGGCGCATCGGGCGGATCCTCGAGGGCGCGCCCTGGGATGCCGACGCGCGCAACCCCCTGCGCGCACCGGGCGTCGACGTCACGGAGGGCATGTACGTGCTTGCCGTCAATGGCCAGCCGATCGGCGGATCGCCAGACCCGTGGACCCCATTCCGCAGGCTCGCGGACAAGTCAGTGCAGCTGACGGTCGGCAGCTCGCCGGTCCGTGACGACAGCACGCGGACCGTCAACGTGCGCCTCCTGCCCTCCGAGGACGACCTGCGGTACCGCGCGTGGGTGGAGGCCAACCGCGCGTACGTCGAGAAGGCATCGGACGGCAAGATCGGATACGTGTACGTGCCCAACACCGGCGTGGACGGCCAGAGCGAGCTGGTCCGGCAGTTCCAGGGGCAGAGGGGCATGAAGGCGCTGCTCATCGACGAGCGCTGGAATGGCGGCGGCCAGATTCCCAGCCGCTTCATCGAGATGCTGAACCGGCCGACCACCAACTGGTGGGCG
This sequence comes from Phycisphaerales bacterium, assembly GCA_044234825.1. Taxonomy (GTDB): domain Bacteria; phylum Planctomycetota; class Phycisphaerae; order Phycisphaerales; family SM1A02; genus ZLKRG44. The sequence goes on along the minus strand of JBIIIL010000024.1, from coordinate 10,826 downwards.
CGCCGCGACTCGAATCCTGTGCCCTCCCCGCAGGACGGCCACCGCGGCCCGAAGGCGATGCTCATCAATGGGCTTGCGGGATCCGGCGGCGACATGTTCCCGTGGCTGTTCCGCGGCGCGAAGCTGGGCCCGCTCTTCGGCACGCGCACGTGGGGCGGCCTGGTGGGCATCTCCGGCAACCCGAGCCTGATCGACGACACGCGGATCACCGCGCCGATGTTCGCGTTCTACGAGAATGACGGCACGTGGGGTGTCGAGGGACACGGCGTCGATCCCGACATTGAGGTGATGGACGATCCGTCGCTCATGCGCGGCGGACCGATACGCGGCGGCGCGGATCCCCAGATCGATGCGGCTGTCAAGCACCTGCTTGCCGAGCTCGAGCGCAATCCCGTTCGCGATGTCCCTGTGCCGCCCTACCCTCAGCGCAGCGGCATGGGCATTCCCAAGTCCGACTGGTGAGGTCCACGATGGCATCTGCACGCACGGTCGCAGCACGCGCGACGGTCATTCCCGCACTCGCCCTGGCATGTGTGGCGCTTGCGAGCGACGGAGGCGCGGCTCCTCAGGGCGCACCGGCGCCGGCCGCAAACCCGCCGGTTCAGCACGGCAACCACTCGCCAGGCGGATCGACATCGGTCACGCTGGCGGAGCTCGCCGCGCAGATGACGGACGACGCGCTGCGCGGCCGCTACATGGTGATTCCGCTCAAGGGGGCGATCGGGACCGACGTGCCGGTCGAGGCCCTCGAGACCGTGGTCAAGCGCACCGGCGGACTCAGGCCGCTCACGTGCATCGTGCTGGACATTGACTGCGAAGGAGGCTCGGACGAGGAGGCCTACCGCATGGCTGACCTTCTCGGCAGCGCCGTCAAGCAGGTGCCTGTGGTCGCGTACGTGCGCAAGTGCATCGGTCCGGCGACGATGCTGCTGTTCCCCGTACGGGAGGTGTTCGTTCCCGCCAGCTCGGCCAACGGCACGGTCATTCAGTTCGATGCGGCGATGGATGTGCCCGCGGAGGACGGTGCCGCCCCAGGTGCGGCGAGCCAGGATGCCCTCGCGCGCGTGCTTGAGATGTACGAGAAGCTGAGCGTCTACGACCCTGACATGCGCGCCATCGTCAAGGCACTCACGGATCCGGATGCGCATCTCTTCTCGTGGCGCGGCGAGGGCGGCAGCATCGAGTGGAGCAATGCCGCTCCGGAACCCGCCCCAGAGGGCATGAGCACCTTCAGCCCCGGCGAGATTGCGGACGGCCTCACTGCAAAGGAGGCCGTGGCGTGCGGCCTCGCGCGTGAGGTCGAGGGCGGCATCAGCTCGATCGGCAAGGCGATCGGCATCGCAGACTGGCAGGCCGCCGGGCACATGGGCGAGCAGGTGATGCGCGCCGCCACCAAGAAGGCGGCCGACCAGCGCCAGGCATCGCTGTCCCTGATTGACGAGACGTGGCAGGTGCTGGACCGGTGCAACCAGGTCTCCGCGCAGATCCCGCGCGCGGAGGTCCAGGCCAAGGTCAACGAGCCCAACGTGCAGGCGTACGTGAACCCGGTGCGTGCCGGATGGCTCGCGAACCGGTGGGGACCGATGAGCTACACGACCGTGTTGTGGCAGCAGAACTGCGATGCGGCGCTGACAGGGTGGCGCAACGTCGCATCCCTCTACAGCCAGCTCGACGGCCTGATGCGCACCGCTCGCACCAACATCGCCAAGATCCAGGCCGCGCCCGTTCGATCGGTCCATGCGGCCGAGCATGCGATCACCGCCGAGTCCCTCCGCCAGCAGCTCGCCGCGCTCGACGCGCGTGCCAACGACTTCGCGGCCGGTCAGCGCCAGGCGCAGGCGAGGATCGGCTGGCTCACCAAGAACCGCGGCATGCCTCCCCCGCCCACGTGGTAGCCGCTGTTTCCGGCCACTTGCCGCATCGAACGGATCTGCTATCTTTTTGCGTCTGCGCCCTTCGGGACGCAGGTAGGCAACTGCGGGTGTAGCTCAGTGGTAGAGCGCCACCTTGCCAAGGTGGATGTCGAGGGTTCAAGTCCCTTCACCCGCTTTCAGGACCCCCGGCGCCCCCGCGGCACCGGGGGTCCTGTCTTTGGCTGGGTGCCGGGCGGCTCTGCCGCGCGCCGCAGTGGCGACGGCGCGCGGCAAAGATTGCCGATTCCCGAGGGGTCCGCTGAACCCACCCAATGGTCGAGCCGATCCCCTCCGGCCGCGCTTCACGCGGGCATTGGAGGGAAGATGGACTTGGAAGGTCTTGTCGGGTCGGTCGCGGGATTCTTGCGGGACGACCGCGGCGGAGAGTCGGTGGAGTGCGCGCTCACCTGCGTGGTCACCACGGCCGCAGCCGTGGCAGCGCAGCGCGCAATGGCAGACGAACTGTCCAGGTTTACGGCTTCGGCATTCGATGCGCCCTTCGAGACCGCTTGCGCGGACCGTGTCCCGTAACGGGTCGTGGCGGCACATGATGCCGTGATGCCCAAGTCCATCCTGGCCGGCGCATCCATCGCTATGGCGATGACAAGCGTGTCCCTTGCCCAATCTGGTGGGTTCATGAACTGGGAGTCGCCCCAGTCGCACCCGATCGAGCTGACCCCGGACGGCCAAGTGCTCCTCGCGGTGAACACGCCGGATGCGCGGCTGGAGGTCTTCGACCTGGTCGCTGGCAACCCGGTGCGACGCGGCTCGATCCAAGTCGGTCTCGATCCCGTCGCGGTGCGCGCGCTCGACAGCGCCACCGTATGGGTCGTCAACCAGATCTCCGACTCCATCAGCGTCATCGACCTCCCGTCGATGCGCGTGGTCAGGACGGTGCTTGTGGGCGATGAGCCTGCCGATGTCGTGTTCGCCGGCACGCCGCGCAAGGCCTTCGTATCGCTGTCGATTCAGGAGCGCGTGATCGTGCTCGACCCAGCATCCGCCAACACGATCGCCACCGTGCCCATCGCCGGCAGCCAGCCGCGCGCGCTCGCATCCACTCCGGACGGCAGCACCGTGTACCTCGCGATCTTCGAGTCCGGCAACCACTCGACGCTCGTGCCGCGAAACGCCGTGAGCGCCACGGGCAGTCCCTATGGCGGGCAGAATCCCCCGCCCAATGACGGCAACTCCTTCAACCCGCCGCGCGCGCCGGGGCTGCCGCCTGCCCCTCCAGTCCCGCACATCGCGCGCAAGAACGCCGCTGGGCGCTGGATGGACGGCAACAGCCGCGACTGGACGCCATCGATCACCTGGGACGTGCACGACCACGACATCGCTGTGATCGACGCGCAGACGCACGCAGTGTCGTACGTCGACGGCCTCATGACCATCGTGTCCGGCATCGGCGCCGGCGCTGGTGGCCAGGCGATCGCGGTGGGCATCGAGTCCCGCAATCACCTCCGCTTCGAGCAGAACGTCAATGGGGTGTTTGTGCAGTGCGTCGCTGCCGTCGTCCCGTCGGGTGCCGCGGCAGCTGCGGCCTTCGACATCAATCCGCACCTGGACTACTCGGCACCGACGACCACCGTCGTCAACAGGCTCCGCTCCATCGGCGACCCGCGCGGCGTGGCTGTCGCGCCCGATGGATCGATCTGGACAGCTGGCATGGGCTCGAACAGCGTCGTCTCGTTCTCCCCCTCCGGGGAGCGGCGTACGACGGTGGCGGTGGGCGAGGGACCGACCGGCGTGGCCATCTCGCCGGACGGCACGCGCGTGTACGCGCTGAACCGGTTTGGCGCCTCTGTGTCGGCGATCAGCACCTCGGCGGGCTCCGAAGTCGCGCGCGTGGCGTTCCATGACCCGACTCCGCCGGACGTGCGCGCAGGACGAAAGTTCCTCTTCGACACCCACCTGACCTCGGGCCTTGGCCAGGCGAGCTGCGCATCGTGCCATGTTGACGGCCGAAGCGACCGCATCGCGTGGGACCTCGGAAACCCGCAAGGCAGCGTGCTCATCTTCGACGAGCAGTGCCAGGCGCCTGCCGGGTGCATCAACTGGCATCCGATGAAGGGCCCGATGACGACGCAGACCCTCTTCGGCATCATCGGGAACGAGCCGCTCCACTGGCGCGGCGAGAAGGAGAACCTCGCGGACTTCAACGAGGCCTACACGGGGCTCCAGGGGCGCGATGCCCAGATCACCGCCGCAGAGATGCAGAGCCTCGAGCGCTACGTGGCGTCACTGACCTTCGGGCCAAACCCCAACCGCAACATCGACAACTCGCTGCGCACCTCGCTGCCGATCGTCGGCGGCGTCGTGACGGGACCGGGCGGCACGGGCAATCCCGTGAATGGGCAGAACATCTTCACGACGCAGCGCCTCTTCGGCGCCCCGCCTGGCCTCCGCTGCGTCGACTGCCACTCGGGCCCCGCCGGCACGAACAACCGCGTGGACATCCCGGGGCCCGTCGAGTCGCAGAACCGCAAGAACGCCCCGATGCGCGACACCTTCCGAAAGGTCGGCGCCAATCGCCAGTCGATGGCCGCAAACCGCGGCTTCGGGTTCGACCACGCCGGCGCCGAGGCGACGCTGCAGGACCTCCTGAACATCGGGTTCGGAAACCCGCAGAACCCGTTCCCCGCGCAGGCACGACGCGACGTCGAGGCATTCTGCCTGAGCTTCGGCACCGACACGCACGCTGGCGTGGGTCAGCAGGCGACGGCCCGAAACGGAGGAAGCGCTGGAGACGACACTGCGAGGATCAACCAGCTCGTGAGCATCGCGTCCGGGCAGTCAACGCAGGTCGCGCTCATCGCGAAGGGCATGCGCGACGGGCAGCCTCGTGGCTGGCTTCTTCAGGGCAGCACGTTCGCAAGCGACCGCAGCGGGCAGAGCATCTCTCCCGCGGCGCTCCTCGAGAGTGCGGTGGCAGGCGCGGAGGTGACCTACACGCTCGTGCCCGCATCCATGGCGCGGCGACTCGGCATCGACCGGGATGGCGACAACGCTCTCGATGGCGATGAGCTTGCCGCGGGGACGGACCCGGCGGATCCGCGCAGCTTCCCGGGCGCATGCATCGCCGACATCGCGCCAGTCGGCGCGCTGGACGGCCAAGTCAGCGGTCCCGACCTCTCCGTGCTGCTGGCCAGCTGGGGCACGAGCGGCCTCGGCGACCTCGATGGGAACGGCACCGTCAATGGATTCGACCTCGCCGCCCTGCTGAGCGCCTGGGGTCCCTGCGGCGGCTGATCGCCAACGGCTCCACGCGGCGCCGAACTGGGGCATCGCTGCCTATCCGCGCGCTCCTGCAGCCGCGGGGGTGGACTCGTCAGGCATACGGGGTACCCTCCGTTCCGGGTTGGCGACCGCGACCGGAGTGCCGACCGCGTTCATGAACCGCAACGGAGATCTTGCGCGATGAGATGGCCTGCAGCTCTTGCCTTGCTTGCGATCGGCGTTCCGGCGGCCTTGGTTGGCCGCGTGACGGCGACACCGGATGATGGCGGTACCGCCGGAGGCGGCAACGCCGGCGCTGACGTCATCGTGGGTGCGATTCCCAGCATCGCCTCGTACGGCTCTGTCGTGTCCGCGGGCCAGACGATCATGGCCTACGCCGTCGGCACCACAAGCTGCAACATCGGCACTGCGCAGCTCGAGTGGTTTGCGTCCCCAAACAACAGGCATCCCTTCATCCCCCAGAACATGTTCCGCCACAAGGACGGGCGGCTCGAGCAGATCGGCATGAGCTGGGGCAAGCACGGGTTCACCGCCCTGCAGGGCACGCTCTGCGGCTCATGCCAGGCGTCGAGCACGGGGACCTACCTGGGCATCGGCTGCTCCGACCCCTACAGCGCAAGCCTCAACGGCAGCCAGAGCGGACTCGGTGCGCGGTCCGAGGTCAACGCCGCCACGGGCTACTTCCCCGGCACCTACAACCAGGGCATGCCTGCGGCACCCGCCACGATCGGGCGCCGGCTGCAGGTCAACGCCAATGACCTCAATCCGTCCCTGAATGCAGGCGCGACCTACTTCGTCGAGGCCCAGTACATCCACGCGCAGGATGCGGCTGCGGGCAACGACGACAACAACGCGTCGTGGCGCACGTTCACCGTGGGTGCGCTCACCTCAGGCGCCTACGCGCTGACCACCACCGGACCGACGGTGCAGCAGAAGTGCGCCATCGAGGCGTGGCCAACGCTGAACCAGGCCGTGCAGCTCGTCACGGCTGATGTGCCCAACGACGGCCGGTTCATCCTGGGCTACTTCACCCGCAACAACGGCAACGGCACGTGGCGCTACGAGTTCGCGATCCAGAACCTCAACTCAGACCGCAGCGGCGGTCGCTTCTCCGTGCCGGTCGGCACCGGCGCGACGATCACCAACATCGGTTTCCGGGACGTCAACTACCACTCAGGCGACCCGTACTCGCCGACGGACTGGACGGCAACCGTGGCCAATGGCGCCATCACCTGGCAAGGCGGCGAGCACTCCGTCAGCCCCAACGGGAATGCGCTTCGCTACTCGACCATGTACAACTTCTGGTTCGACGCCAACGTGCCGCCTGCGAGCGCAAGCGTGACGCTCGGCCTCTTCAAGCCCGGCCAGGCCGGTGCGCCGAACTCAGTGCAGTTCGCGGCAGTGGGCCCATCCTCACCGAGCCGCCCTGCCGACCTCAATGGCGACGGGCAGGTCAACGCCGCGGATCTCTCGCTGATGCTCGCGGCATGGGGCAGCGCCGGTGCCGCGGACCTCAATCGGGACGGTTCCGTCAACGGACTTGATCTGACCGACCTGCTCGCGCAGTGGAGCACGACCCCCTGACCGCGCATATCGCGGATCAGTGGAGCGCCGGGCCCTTGAACACGGCCGCAATCACTCCGAGCGTCACGAGCATCCCCATGTACACCAGCGGGAACAGCCACCTGCAGGTGTAGTCGATGCGGTCGCCACGGGCGAAGTTCTGCCGCTTGTCCATGGTGCCCACCACCAGGTTGACCACGACCGTGGTGCACATCACGAAGAAGCTCAGGTACAGGAACGCGTGCATGAGCGTCGGATAGGCGATCTGCGGGAGGCTCTGGCTCATCACGAGCTGGTACGTGACTCCGGTCAGGATGCCGATGAACGAGACGCTGATGCGGTCGCCGAGGGAGGACCTGTCCATCCAGAAGACCGAGAAGGAAAGCCCGACGATGAGCGCCAGCGGGAACACCACCAGCCGCATGATGTAGAACGACTGCCGGCGCACGTCGATCGACAGCATCAGCGCGGAGGCCTTGCCCGAGGACCCGGCGTAGGCCGATGCGCGGTCCTCCGCGGAAAGGGCGACCCCTTCGATGTCCCACTGCGGGATTGAGATGGCCTCGGCGGCCTGCACCGGGCCGGGCTGCTCGACCTCGAAGACGACCTCGCTGCTGTCGTAGCCGAGCATCTCGAAGGTGGCGGAGAGGACATGTCGGTCGAAGGGGTAGCGCCGCATGTCAAGGTCCGACTTGGCCGCAGCGTTGATCGTCTCGATCAGCGTGCACGTGCCGTCTGGAAGCACGCGCTGGATGACGCCGCTCTTGGAGTACAGGCCTGACTCGTTGACGAGCACGGCCTGCGGGTACCACGATGGGCTGCTCTCGTTGAACTGGAAGTTGCCCACGTACAGCCTCTCACTCACGCCGGCCGCCACGGGATCGAAGGCCGCGCGCGGGTCGGTCCACACCAGCGTCATGACACCGGTGAACTGGAAGACTTCCGAGTCGTCGTCGATCTCGTTGATGTCGTGCAGGTCAAAGCGTGCGCGCACGCGCACCGGCCCGCCATCCGTCGGGGGCAGCGTGAGCGCGGCAAGGGCCGGCGCCTTCGGGTCGGGCGCGGACTGCCTTGCCGCACCCTGCACCGCATGCGCCTGCTGAGGGGCTGCGCAGGCAAGCGCGCACGCCAGGGATATGGCGACGCGCCCTAGCGCCGTGCGCATCCCGGACAGGGCATCGCCGCACGCGCTGCACATCGATGAACGGGACTTGCGGATCATGATCGCGGCAGTTGTATCCGATAATCGACTTCGACTCAGATGCATCGGAACCGCGTGCGCGACACGCTCACGCGACTGGCGCACGCCGTCCTGTGCCATCGCAGTCGAATGCACGCGGCGCTAGCCTCCCGGGCGCCGCGTATTCGCTCGCGCGCCAGAGACTGCGCGTGGCACCCTTCATCGGCACCTGAGATGGGCCATCGACTCGCCACGCGACTCCTCATCATCGGCTGGGATGCGGCCGACTGGATGATCATCGATCCGCTGATGGCGAAGGGATCCATGCCCACGCTGGCGCGCCTCATCCGCGGCGGCGTCCGATCGGACCTGGGCACGCTCGAGCCGAAGCTCTCGCCGCTGCTCTGGACATCGGTCGCCACCGGCAAGACCGCCGACAAGCATGGCATCCTCAACTTCGTCGAGCCGAAGCCTGACGGCTCCGGGCTGCGCGTCTCGAGCAGCACGTCACGGAAGTGCAAGGCGCTATGGAACATCCTGTCGCAGTCGGGGCTGACCACGAATGCGGTCGGCTGGTACGCGAGCCATCCCGCCGAGCCGATCCGCGGATCTGTCGTCACGAACTTGCTGTGCGAGGGCGATCCGGGGCAGGTGGCGGCGCCGTGGCCGGTGCCCGCGCGGCTCACGCATCCGGATGCGCTGGCCGCGGATGTGGCGCAGTGCAGGGTCAGCGCGCGCGACTTCGAGCGCGACGGCCTTGCCTCAATCCTTCCAGATCCTCCCCCTGGCATGAGGGACGACGGGCGCATCCGCACGCTCTGCTCGCTGATGGCGGTCGCGTCGAGCGTCGAGCGCGCGGCGGCGCACCTCATGCGCGCAGCGCCGTGGGACTGCACGATGGCGTTCTTCGAGACCATCGACACGGTGGGCCACCACTTCATGCAGTACCGCCCACCGCGCATGCGCCACGTGAAGGAGGCGGAGCTGCGCGCGTTCGGCGGGGTGATGGACCGGGTCTACCAGTGGCATGATGCGGCACTGGCGCGGCTCCTCGATGCGGCGGGTCCGGACGTGACGGTGATCCTGCTGTCCGATCACGGATTCCACAGCGATCGGCACCGGCCTGTGCTCGCCGACCTGCCGCCTGAGCGTCGCATGGAGCGCGAGGCGAGCTGGCACCGGCCGACGGGCGTGCTGGTCATGTCGGGGCCAGGCGTCTCCGCAGGCAAGGCCCCCGTGACCGCGACGATCCTCGATGCCGCGCCAACGGCGCTCACGCTGCTTGGGGTCCCGGTGGGCGCCGACTTTGACGGGCGCTGCCTCAGCGAATCGCTTGATGGCTGTCCCTCGCCTGAGCGGCTCGACTCGTGGGAGGCGGTCGATGGCGATGCCGGACTGCATCCCGCGGACGCACGGCAGGACCCCTTCGAGGCTGCCGACGCGCTCAAGCAGCTCATCGACCTCGGCTACATGGCAGCCCTCCCGGAGGACGTGCAAGGCCAGCTCGAGCTCGTGCGGCGCGAGAGCGCGTTCAATCTCGGCGTCTCGCTCATGTCGCGCGGCCAGTTCGGTGACGCGCTGCCCCACTTCTCGGCGCTCGTGCAGTCACGGCCGGAGGAGCAGCGCTATGCGATGCCCCATGCCACCTGCCTCGCCGCCAATGGCGACTTCACGGGCGCGGTGGCGGCCCTTGAGGGCATCCTCACGCGCGACTCCTCGGCCGCCGAGGCGCGTCTGCTTCGCGCGCGCTGCCTGCTGTCGCTCGGCCGCGCGGATGATGCGCGCCGCGAAAGTGACCGAGTGGCCCGCGAAATGCGGCTCCACCCAGGGCTGGCGCTGAATGTCGCGGACGCCTTCATGCGCGAGGGCCGCACCGAGGAGTCGCTGCAGCTCTTCCGCAAGGTGGCCAGGGAGGATCCCCGGTCCGTCTCCGCGCTGCTCGGCATCTCGCGCTCCCTGCTCATGCTCGAGCGATGGGAGGATGCGGCGTCCGCGGCGCTCGATGCGATGGACGTGCACAAGGCCGTGCCCGACGGGCACTACTTCCTCGCGCTGGCCCTTGCCTGGATGGGTGACCTTCCCCACGCTCGCCAGAGCGCGGAGCTTGGGTTGAGCTTCGACCCGCGGCATGCGCCGATGCTCAGGCTCGCGGCGGTCGTGGCGCAGCTGCAGGGCGCTCCCGCGGAGGCGAAGTCCCTCCTCGAGCGGGCGGTCCAAGGCACAGAGCGCCATGAGGGGTTCGCATCGCCGCCGCCCCTGCCCTGCGACGCGCGCGCGCTCGCTGCGGCGCGCGGGATCAGCCTTCCCTAGCGCGACCGCCTAGCCGATCACCGACCGGCGCATCGACAGGTAGTCCCAGACCACGAGGCGGTCGAGCTCCTCACCGCCCACGAACATCACGCGCCCACCCGTCGATTCGGCCATCCGCTGCGCGAAGCGCACATCGTCCTCCGACTGGCTCCAGGATGGCAGCAGCACGATGTTGATGACGATGCCCTGCTGCGCGCAGCGCATCGCCTCGCGCATCGTCTCGCGCTCGGTGCGCGGGTCAGGCGGGTACAGCATCAGCAGCTGGCTGCCCTCGAAGTGCGCGGTCGGGAGACCATCCGTCAGGAGCACCACCTGGCGCGTGCCGGCGTCGGACGCGCCGAGCGACTGCCGCGCCATCGCGAGCGCCCGCTGGATGTTCGTGAAGTGCAGCGGCAGGTCCATCTCCGTGACATTGGGGTCGGACATGTCGGCGCGCAGGCGCACCACAGGATCGCCGATCGACACCGGCTTGGGCATGAGCTCGATGATCTCGCCGGGCCTGCGCATGCGCGCGAGCGTGTACATCTCGATCACGTGCAGGATGTCGCCCGGGTACTCGCTGCGGATCAGTGCATCGAGCGCGAGCGCCATCTTCTTGCAGGCGATGTACTGGCCGCCGT
>JBIIIL010000341.1:0-5190 GCA_044234825.1 Phycisphaerales bacterium | reverse complement strand
ACTCTGGAGCACCCGAATATTGTTCGCCTCTACGATGCTGGGACCGATGAACATAATCAGTTTTTTCTGGTACTTGAGTGGGTTGAGAGCGACCTAAAGAGCTACCTGAAGTCAACCGATGAAGTGCTTTGGGAAGACTTCATGGCAGGCGTTGGAATTCCGATAGCGGAGGCGCTTGCATTCGCCCATCAGAAGAAAGTCATCCATCGTGATGTGAAACCGGGGAATGTGCTTCTCACTTCATCAGGCTCAGTAAAGCTCGCAGACTTTGGGATTGCGAAGATCAAGACCGACTTAACGGAGTCTCCGCACACGACAGTTGACTTCACGTCCCGTCCATTTTCACCGCCAGAGCGCGACTCAACCTACTCGCGCGATGTCTTCGGTCTGGGCGTTCTCTTGGTTGCAGCGTTGTCGGGTCAGGAGGTTTCGGACTATCCCGATATCGCCGAAGCTCTCAAGCGGGTTGATGCACCCGATGAGCTTATTGAATTGCTGTCTGCTTGTGTAAATCTGAGTCCAACCGAGCGACCAAGCAATTGTGTGCTTGTTCATGAACAGCTCAAAGACTTGATGGCTCAGCGGGTGATGAGACGACGGGTTAAATCAACAATCCAGATATCGGTCTCGCAGAACGTAACTTCTAAGTGGGCTGAGTTGACTGGTCAGTTTGCATCCAACGCCGCTTCGTCAATTGCTGAGGAAATCAATCGCGCGCCGACGCTGCGGTCAGCTGATCGCAACTTTTCGTTCGGACAAGTTGAGGAGAGACAGCTCTTCTTGGCGGGACAAGAGTTCAGTTTTCGTGCAGTAGTCGAGGGTTCCAGGCTCTCCCTCATCGGCGTTCAGCGTCGAACGGCTCAACAGATGGAGATCGCGATGAAGCGCGATCTCAACATTGACTCGTTTGAGTTCTCACACAGAGGCACTACCAATGCAACTGCGGCCCGAAAGGCGATGGAATCCTTGATTTCAGTGCTCGACCGGCACGAAACCAAGCAGGAACAAGAGCTTGCCGAACGAGAGCGCAGTCATGTGCTCACTCAATGGAAGTCGCAGCTAGAAGCACGTAAAGAATTAGAGCGTCGCAAGGAGAAGCCGATTCGCTATCACAATCTCGCGAACAAAGGCAACCGAATGGCGTTTCAGACTCGCGACGACCTCGCTGAGGTCGAGGTGGGTGAGATGCGGCGAGTCGAGATCCCTGGTAAGAGTTGGTCGCCGGCAGGGGAGGTTGAGGCGGTGGAGGGTGACTGGATTGAAATCTGGTTTGAAAAGTTGCCCAATAATCTTCCGTCAACTGGCCGACTCCTCATAGACACCTCTGCCGCGAGTATCAAGATTCAACGCGAGAGCGATGCAATAAATGCCCTGATAAACCAACCTGCGCGACTCGTGAATGCGGACCTGAAAGAAATCCTGATTGACCCCACAAGTCAGAAAGCACCTGTACAAGTTGAGGTCACTCAGTGGTTTACCGACGATTTGGATGATGACAAGAAGTCAATCGTGTTGAGTGCGTTGGGTAGTTCCGGACTATTGGCAGTTGAGGGACCACCTGGTACAGGTAAGACCACCTTCATCGCCGAATTGGTTGCTCAGACGCTGAGGCTCAACCCTGAAGCTAAGATTCTGATCTCCTCGCAGACCAATGTTGCGTTGGATAATGCTCTTGAGCGGGTAACGAAATCCGTTGAGCAGTTTCGTGCGGTGCGACTGGCGGACAGAGCCGCGTCAAAAGTTTCCGAGGGCACTCGGCACCTGCTACTAGAGGGCCAGCTGGCCACATGGCAAACCCAAGTAAAGCAACGCGTCGAGAAGTCGTTCGGCAAGTGGTGCAAAGGGTTTGGGCTCAATGTGGCAGATGTTGAGTCGGCATGGCTATTGCAGGAACTCGCTCAGAAGATCGAATTGGTCAAGGTTCGAGAGCTTGAGCTGGAAGACTTGAAGCTTAAGGAACGCGATGAGAACGCTCTTGCAAGAATGTCGCCGGAAGAGCGCCAGAAGTTGTCTGAATACGGTGTTCAGCTTCGTAGTGAGACGGGATCTCTCCAACGCTCGGCGAATGCACTTCGCGAGCAGATAGCACGTTTGGGAGGGCTAAAGGCGCGCGAATTAAAGGACCTTGATGCTTCACAGATTCGGCAGAAAGCCAAGGTGGTGCTTGACGCTCTTGGTGGCCAGGTTTGGCGTGCGAATCTCATCGCAGAATGGCGGCAGAGACTAAATGTTGCCAGCGAGAGTTTTCTTGATGCAGTTCTGGCTCGTTCTCGTGTTGTCGGTGGCACATGTATTGGAATTGCGCGTCACAAAGCCGTCGCTGCCGAGCGTTTTGACCTCTGCATAGTCGACGAGGCGTCAAAAGCAACTGCTACCGAAACTCTGGTGCCGCTTGTGCGCGCGAGGCAGTGGGTGTTGGTGGGCGACCAGAGGCAGTTGCCGCCATTTCAAGAAGAAGCCTTGTCTGATCCGGCTCTGATTGATGAATACAAACTTGACCGAGTCGAATTGCAAAGAACGCTCTTTGAACGGATGATGCTGGGTCTGCCAGAACACAGTCGTATGACTCTCACCACTCAACGTCGAATGACAGAGGCGATTGGTCAGCTGGTCTCTGAGTGCTTTTATGAGGGAAAGCTCGTGTCAAAGGGACCGGAGGCGCTTGGTCAAATTCTGACTGTCTTAGATCGGCCGATCACGTGGTGGAGCACCAGTCAATTGGGCGGTCGATTTGAGAAGCGTGGTGGTTCGGAAGGGACGAGCTTTACAAATGTGCTGGAGGTGCGAGCGATAGCCGACATACTTTCTCGGTTGAAGTTCGCATATCGAGCTGGTCAACTGAAAGAGGACCTCGAAATCATTCTTTTGGCGCCTTACAGCGGCCAAACGAGGGAGATCGAACGAACGCTAAAGAAGCCGATAGCTGAATTGACCCGCTGTCGAGTGAGCGTGCACTCAGTTGATTCAGTTCAAGGTCGGGAAGCTGACCTGGTCATTATGTCGACTGTGCGTTCGAATCCCGATATGAAGGTCGGGTTCCTCGACTCCGACCGACGAGTGAATGTTGCTTTGTCACGTGCGAGGCGGGGCCTGATCTTGGTCGGTGACTCCGAGTTTCTCCGCACCGCAAAGTCGCCATTTAAAGTTGTGCTCGACTTCATCGACTCGCACCCTGATTATGCCGTCGTTAAGGAATTGCAATGACGAATGAAACTGCGATTATTTCGGAGAGGTTCGCTGGGCTACGTACGGGATATGAATTACTCAGGTGCGAACCCGCGGCTGTGCCCTTTGCTCAGGTCACTGCTCGTGCAGTACTGCAGATAAGAAAGCCTGTTGCCCCGATTGACGAGTTTGTATTGCGTGCAGTGGGCTCAGGTGTGACAACACGCGAAGAATTAATTGAGCTGTTTGGACTCGATGAGGAGACAATCACAAGGTCGATCTCGCAGTTGTATGCATCAGACCAACTTGACTCGCAAGTTGGCCCCGCCGGACGCGAACTGAAGGTGACCCCAATTGGTCGGCAAACAGTGTCGGAACTTGTCGAAATTGTGCCATCCGAACAAGAGATTTGGTTCTGGTTTGATCTTCTACTCATGCGCCCATCAGCACAGTCGGCGAGGTCAATGCTGAAGCTCAAAGAAGCTCAAGCCAGAGAGCTGATGATTGTCAAACCATCAAGGTCTGGGAAGCTTGCTGTCACTGATTTGCGCACCGATTCACTGAATGTTGCACTAAATCAATCGATGAAGTCTGATGTCGTCGATGTACTCGCGGTGAAGGAGCTATTACGCCAAGAGGCGCGTTATTTGCCGTGTTATGTCCTGCTTTACGAGTCAGCAGACTCATTGCAACATGCAGCAGAGGTTGTTGTGGATGGTCGAATTCAACCAGGTATGGGGCTTGAGATTGAGCGTCTCGGGATCGAGAAACACTTGGAGATCACATTTGGTATTCCCGCAGCAGAGGAGCAGAACGAGGTCAGACATGTTGACAATGTCGTAAAGAACCTCAAAACGAAACCAGAGCCAAAGAAGCTGCGATCGGCACCTTTGATCAGCGACTCAGACGATCCTGAAGTTTTGACCCGGGAACCTTCAGCCATACATGTCAAGGGCCGAGAGAACGAGATTCGAAATATTGACACGTTTGAACACTCGGACCTGCTTCATGAGGCACTTGATCAAGCCGTCAAACGACTCTTAGTCGTCTCACCCTGGGTGAGGGGTGCCGTTGTCAATAGAACATTCATTGATCAGTTGAGGAGTGCGGCTCGGCGTAAGGTGCGCATTCACATCGGATACGGAATTGATTCATACGCTGATGGGAGCCATGCCGATGCCATAAACCGACTTCACCTAGTAGCAAATGAATTTCAGAATGTCACCGTTGCCTGCCTTGGAAACACTCATGCAAAGACACTCATCTGGGATGACAACTTTGTATCAACAAGCTTCAATTGGCTGTCGTTTCGAGGTGACAAGGATCGGACGTACCGACAAGAGACCGGACTGCTAATTCGGGGTAAAAATGGGGCCACCGATCAGCAGTGGAAATCGGACTCGGCGGCAATTGAGTCTGCAGCCGCCAAGGAATAGCTCTCGCATTTTCTACAGCTCTTCTGTTTGGTGTGAGGTGCTTGCCCTGATTCGCCTTGCGACTCGCTAGTCGCTGTCGTGCTCCATCAATATGATGTCGGAACAACCGAGCCCGCGAAGTTCAGCCGCTTTGCGACGGTCGCGTCGTCGGTTGTTGACGATCTTCCGGCGCGACTAATGACGGTTGCGCTTCGGCTCGGTGTAGCAGCGAGGCGAGCCTGTCGGACGATGTGGACTTCATTAGCGCGAAGCAAGCCGATAGAGAATCACGGCGTAACGAGCATCTACTGACTTTGCTAGTGGAAGCCCTTTCGGCGCCCTCACGGCCTGAATGTTCGATACTTCAGGTGCATATGTGCGAATCTTCGTGAGACGTCCCTTGATCATCGACTGAGGCGCTTTGCCCAGCGTGGGATTAAAGGTTTGTGCGGCCTTCTTAGCATCGAGAATTACGACGTTTGCGGAATCGCGCAGCGCCCAAGTCTTCGGACTAACACCCTTGGGAATAGGGGGTAGCAACAACGCTCGGGCAACCCCTTTTAGTAGGTAGTCAGCGCGACTGTCAGACGCGAAGGGTTTACTGCGCTTG
>JBIIIL010000275.1:0-3064 GCA_044234825.1 Phycisphaerales bacterium | reverse complement strand
GCGATTCGACCCGTCCCTCATGTCCGTCCCGATCTCCGCACTGTGGTCAGGATGACCCCGGATCGGCGCCGACGTGGCCTACCCAGCCTGGCGTGCGGGGCTGCTATACTTGCATCATGGTGCAAGTACGCAAGCGTTGCACGATGACGCCGCGGCAGGCTGCGGCGTGCTGCCGGCCTGTCGATGGCCTCCTCGATCCCGCGCTCTTCCGGGCGCTCGGCGATCCCACGCGCCTGAAGATGCTTGCCTGCCTCATCAAGTGCGGACGGGCGTGCGCCGTAGGCGAGGTTGCGGAGTGCTGCTCGGTGGACCTCTCGGTCGTGTCGCGCCACCTCCAGTCGCTCGCGCGCGCTGGCATCCTTGACGCGCACAAGGCCGGCCGCACCATGTCGTACTCGGTGCGTTACGGATCCCTATGCAGCACCCTGCGTGACCTCGCGGACTCGATCGAGCAGTGCGCGCCCTCGCGCGCCTGCGCATCACGGACCGGGGGCCGCTGTGGCCGCCGCTGATCCCGTGTCTCATGACGGGCATGCTGCGCGACGTGCCGGGGGCTCGGCATCGGCGCGCCCCATTCCACGCGTGCTCTTCCTCTGCACGGGCAACTCATGCCGCAGCCAGATGGCCGAGGGCTGGGCGCGCGCACTGCTCTCGGGCCGCATCCAGGCGCACTCTGCAGGCACGCACCCGCAGGCGCTCAACTTGCGGGCCGTGCGCGCGATGTCGGAGTGCGGCATCGACATCTCGCAGCACCGACCGAAGCGGCCTGAGGACATCGGACTCCACTTCGATGCCATCGTCACGGTGTGCGACTCCGCGCACGAATCGTGCCCGGCGATTCCGGGCACACGCACCATTCACGCGCCCTTCGATGATCCGCCCCGGCTTGCTGCGCACGCGACTTCGGAAGATGACACGATGGCGCACTACCGCCGGGTGCGCGACGAGATCCGTGCATTCGTGGAGCGGCTGCCTGAGATGCTGGTGCAATCGAGCGCCACGCCCACCAAAGGAGACTGACCATGGACAATTCACTGCACCCGTCCGATGGACACCGAGACCGCCTCACGTGCTGCGAAGGCGGCGACTGTTGCACTCCAGCCCCGAAGGAAACCGCATCGCCCGACGCTGTTCGGGACCAGGTTCGTGCGGGCTACGCACGAATCGCCGCCACCGGATCCTGGTCTGCGCGCGAGTCACCGACATCTTCCGGCTGCTGCTCCCCCGCGGGCGGCGGATGCTGCGGTCCCGCGACGTTCACCCCGGAGCAGCTCGCGCAGGCGATTGGCTACTCGGCGAGCGAGCTTGCCGCGGCTCCCGAGCCCTCGAACATGGGGCTCTCCTGCGGGAACCCGACAGCCCTCGCATCGCTGCGTCCGGGAGAGACGGTGCTGGACCTCGGCGCAGGTGGCGGGTTCGACTGCTTCATCGCGGGTTCGAAGGTCGGCCCCGAAGGGCGCGTCATCGGAGTGGACATGACCGCTGACATGGTCGCCCTCGCCCGCCGCAGCATCCCGTCCTACGAGTCGCAGACTGGCCTCCGAAACGTGGAGTTCAGGCTGGGCGAGATCGAGCACCTTCCCGTAGCGGATTCGACCGTCGATGTGGTGATCTCCAACTGCGTGCTCAACCTCTCGCCCGACAAGCCACAGGTATGGCGGGAGATCGCGCGCGTCCTCAAGCCCGGCGGCCGCGTGGCCGTCTCGGACATGGTGCTGCTCAAGCCGCTGCCCGATGCGGTGCGCGGTGATCTCGAGGCGCTTGTCGGCTGCATTGCGGGTGCTGCGCTCGCGGATGAGGTCCGCATGCAGGCATCAGCTGCAGGACTCTGCGACATCACGATGAGCGCCAAGCCAGACTATGTGGAGGCGCTGACGCGGTGGGATGACCCGCTGTACCGCCGTATCGCCGAAGCGCTGCCGACCGGCGCCCGACCGAGCGACTACGTCGCCAGCATGGACATCACTGCGGTCAGGCGATGAGCGAGCGCGCTGCCTGCTGTGCGAGTGCCCCGTCTCGGCTGGGGTTCCTCGACCGCTACCTGACGCTCTGGATCTTCCTGGCGATGGGCGCCGGGGTGGCCATCGGACGGCTGTTTCCCGGCGTGAAGGGCGCCGCGGATGCCGTGACCTTCGGCACCACGAATGTCCCGATCGCGGTCGGGCTCGTGCTGATGATGTATCCGCCCCTGGCCAAGGTGCGCTACGAGGAGCTGCCGCGGATCTTCTCGGACTGGAAGGTGCTCGCGCTCTCGCTCGTGCAGAACTGGATCGTGGGGCCCGCACTGATGTTTGCCCTCGCGGCAATCTTCCTGCGCGACCAGCCGGAGTACATGCTGGGACTCGTCATGGTCGGGCTCGCGCGTTGCATCGCCATGGTGCTCGTGTGGAACGACCTCGCGCGCGGAAGCGCGGAGTACGCCGCCGGCCTCGTCGCCTTCAACAGCGTGTTCCAGGTGCTCTTCTTCGGGGCGTACGCGTGGATCTTCATGACCTGGCTCCCGCCGCTGGTCGGGCTGCAGGGCGTTGCCGTCGACGTGAGCATCGCGCAGATCTTCGGCAGCGTCGCCATCTACCTCGGCGTCCCGTTCATCGCAGGCATGCTCACGAGAATGGCGCTCAGGCGCGCCTTGGGGGACGCCTGGTACGTGCAGCGGTTCCTGCCCCGCATTGCGCCACTCACGCTCGTGGCGCTGCTGTTCACCATCGTGGTGATGTTCAGCCTGCAGGGCGACAGGATCCTCCAGTCCCCCGCCGACCTGCTCCGCATCGCGGTGCCCCTGACCCTCTACTTCGTGATCATGTTCTTCGCGTCCTTCGCGATGGCGCGCCGCGCGGGCGCGGAGCACGAGCGGGCCACGACCCTTGCCTTCACCGCCAGCGGCAACAACTTCGAGCTCGCGATCGCCGTCGCCATATCGGTGTTCGGCATCGCATCGGGCCAGGCGTTCGCCACGGTCGTCGGACCGCTTGTGGAGGTGCCGGTGCTGATCCTGCTCGTCCGCGCTGCGCTCAGGATGCGCGGCTCTCCCGCTTCCTAGTCGCCGGCCGGGTGCACGACGCAC
>JBIIIL010000190.1:0-5222 GCA_044234825.1 Phycisphaerales bacterium | reverse complement strand
GCTTCGTGGCTTGGGCAGCTACCGCTGGGTACCGACCGGAGGAGATCTTCTCGGCACGCTTGAGCAGGTCGGTGGCCTCGTCGAATCGCCCCTGCGATTCCGCGATGGCCGCACGGCCGAAGAGCCCGGCCGCCGCAAAGGCGGCGAGCTGCGGCTTGTCGCCCGCGGCATCGATGACCTGCGCGTAGAGGCTGTCGGCCTCGCCCATCCACTGCGTGCGCATCTCCGGTGTGAGGCGAGCATCGGCGTCGCTGACCTCGCGGTCGAATCGCATGCCGGTCTGCACGCTCATGAAGTAGCGGTCACCTGCCGTGAGCAGCGCATACGCGGCCACCGAATCCACGTTGCCGTGGCGCGCAGCGACATCGCGCAGCGCGGGCGGGAGGGTCGCAGCCCCGAACTCCTGCCATGCGGTGTCCCGTGCCGCGGCGCGGGAGTTCTTCCACCACTGCCATCCGAGCACGAGGCAGGCCACGACCATCACGCCGAGCAGCCAGTTCGGTCCGCTCGTGCGGAGCCAGTACACGAAGTCGTCGTTGAGACGGCTCTCGGTGAGGTCCTGCTTCTGCACGCCGCCAAGTCGCTTGGGATCCATAGGAAGCGGCGAAGTGTAGCATTTATGGGCAGGTTCCATGCGATGCCGGCTCCTAGTCACTGACCTCGACGGCACGCTCCTCAATGGCCACGGGCAGGTCTCGCCCGCCAACATGCAGGCCCTCGACCGGGCACGGGACCATGGCATCGAGGTCATCTGCGCCACGGGCCGCTCCTGGCTCGAGGCGCGGTCGGTGGTCAGGCAGGTATGCCGCGACGGCCTGGCGATCATGGCGGGTGGTGCATCGCTGCATGACGTTGCCTCGGGCGTGACGGTGCAGAGCATCGACATCAACCACGCGCTGGTCGAGCACTGCACCGAGAGCCTGCTGCGGCACGGTCACCTGGCGCACCTGCTCAAGGATCCGGACCGCGCTGGGTTCGACTACCTGCTCGTGGGCGACGCGACTCTCGACGAGGCCAGCCGATGGTGGTTCGGAATCCATCCCGTGGTGACGCGCAGCGCGCCCAGCCTCGCGGCCTTCGAGGGAGGCACAGGGGCGGCGCTGTCCCACGTGATCCGCGTCGGCACCGTCGCCCACTCGGCGGAACTTGCGCCTCTCGCGGCGGCGTTGCATGACGAGGTGGGCGAGCACCTCTCGATCAAGCACTGGCCCGCGCTGGTGGCCCTTGGTCAGGCGGGCATCGACACGCATCTCCTCGAGATCTTCGACGGCGACGTGGACAAGTGGACGATGGTCGAGCGCGTGTGCGCCATGCGCGGCATCGATCCCGCCGAGACCGTCGCGGTCGGCGACGGGCTGAATGATGTGGGCATGCTGCGGAACGCGGGCATGTCCTATGCAGTGGCGAATGCGGACGAGCGGGTCGTGGCCGTGAGCAAGCGCCGCGCGCCGCACCATGACGACAACGCGATTGCGGCCGTCGTCGATGACGTGATCCGGTGCTCTCATGGCTGATGCCACGCTTCAGGTCCGGGAGCGGCCCTGGACACCGCCCGTCGCGCGCGCGGAGGGATTCGCGCTCTTCACGGCGCTCGAGGCGCTGCTCAAGGGCTCGCTCGAGTGCGAGCAGGACGTGCACGTGCTGCTCGGTCCGAGGCGGCAGCCATTCGAGCCTGTGTTCCGCGCGGCGGAATCGTCTGAAGTGGCCGAGACGCTCGCCCGCCACGGGATGGCCATTGTGCCCAGCCAGGATGCCGCACGTGCGGTGACGCTGCTTGGGGAGGCGCGCATGCGCGGCCAGGGTGCCGTCGCGCTCCTGCCCAATGACCAGCTCGATGGGGCGATGCCTGCGCTCGCACGCACGGTCGGCGCACGTGCGCTCCATCCCGATCATGAGGTGCCGAGCGCCAGCGCGGGGCTCGGCGTGCTCGTGATGGAGGACAACCCCTACGCCGTGCCGACCACGTGCCCGCGGCGCGTGTGCCGGCGCGTCGGCATCCCCACCGTCGAGCCATGGGACGTGAGGTCGCTGCGCGATTCGGTCGATGCCGCACTTCGCCTGTCGCGGGCCACAGGGCGGCCAGCGGCGATCATCGCGCACACTGTGCTGCTGCGCTCGGCTGACACGCTCGAGGCATTCCCGAACCGTCAGGTGGCTCGCGTCGACCACGAGGCGTGGCTGCGCCGGCGACGCTCCGTGCGTCCCGTCGAGTCCGTTGATGCGCTGCGCACCGTACGCAGGCTCGAGCTGAACCGCCTTGATGCGCTACCCTCGCCCGGCGAGCGCGAGATGGTCGGCTTCGTCGCCGTCGGTCCGTGCTGGGTGGCGGTGCAGCACATGCTCGCGGAGCTCGGACTCGCCGGAAGGCTGCCGGTGCTCCGCATCGGCGCCACAGATCCGCTCGACGACTCCGGGATCGTGCGCCTGCTCGAGCGCTGCGAAAGCGCGATTGTCGTGGAGCCCCGGCCCGGCAGTGTCGCGCCGCGCATCGTCTCGGTCGCCGAGCGGCTCCGGGCCACGGGCTCGCATGCCGCGGCAGTGTGGTGGGACTCTCTCCCTCCGGAGGCGCAGTCCGCCCCAATCGGCGTCAACGAGGGACTGCGCACGTCGATCCTCACCCGACGTCTGATCGGGCTGCTCCGCCACGTGCGACCCGGGCTTCACGTCGAGGAGCGGCTCGCGCAGCTGCCTGAGTGGGCCATCGAGCTTGATGCGCCGCGGCGCGCGGCGTCTTACGGCCTCAGGCGTGCCATGGAGCTCGCGCAGCTGGCGGTCCGCCGCGCCGCCGAGGAACTGGCCGCATCGCCGAATGCCCAGCGGCGGTCGATCGGCATGGAGGGCATCGAGTGGTCCCGCGAGGGGACCGTATGCGCCGTCGAGCTGTGGGACCGGGCGCGCTTCGCGGTCGAGGGGATCGCCGCGGTGCGGCAGGCTTGCCGGCAGGAGGGTCCTCGCGCGATCCTGCTGTGCGATCTGCAGTCGGACGACCAGCCAGATCCCGAGCTCATCGCGCGTGCCGCGGTGCCTGCGGTCGGCGGCCGCAGGCTCGAGGTGGTGCGGGTGGACCTCCACGATGCCGATGCGCTGCGCGACTCGGTCGCGGAGGCCGCGCTGCGCGACTGCACCACCCTGATCATCGCGCGCGACGGTCCGCCGTCCCGTGTGGATATCGCCTCGCTTGACCGTGCTGCCGCCGAGATCGACCGGTCCGGCTACTCGCCTGCGCAGCGTGTCGTGTGGCCTGCTGACGCCGCGTGCGAGCTGCAGCAGCCGTCGATCGCCGCGCTGCTGGCGCGCGGTCTGGCGGAAGGGTCGGATCCGCTCCCGACGGAGCCCGTGGTGGTGCGGCTCGACGCGGCACCGACCGATGGCGTGGTGCTCCGCATCGAGCCGCTGCTCGAGCAGGTTGAGGTGGTCCGTTCGCGCCCCCCGCAGGCAAGCGATGCGCTGCGCGCGCCGCTGAAGGTGCCTCCGCCGCGGCTCCTCCACGCTGCCCAGGGACTCTGGCGCGCGCACCTCGCTGGAGTGCGGGGCGAGTCGCCGGGTGCGGCGGCGCTGATGCTCGCGGAGGCCGGGCGCACGATGGGTTTCCGCGTGCAGTGGCTCACGCTCCCGGTGGCGCTCGCGCCCGGGCGGAAGGCCTGGACGCAGATCTCGTTCACGGCGCTCGATGCGCCCGCCGAGGGCGACTTCGCGGTGCGCGAGGCCACGGAGGAGTCCGACATCTTCACCGCGCAGATCCCCTACGGGGAGGCCGACGTGGTGATCGGCGCCGATGCGGTCGAGTGCGTGCGTGCACTCGGACCGGACCCTCAGCTGCGGGTGGCAAGCCCCGATCGCACCGCCATCGTGGCGAACGGGGGCATGCTCGACGACCAGATCAACCCGGCCCAGCGCGACTGTGCCGAGCGGCTTCAGCGGCTTGTGGATGCGCTCGCGATGGAGGGCAGGGGGCTCGTGGTGGATGCCGCAGCCGCTTGCAGGCGCATCTTCCTCGCGGATCGCGGAGTCGATGTCGTGGTGCTCGGGGCCGCATACCAGCTCGGGCTGGTGCCGGTGTCCATCGAGTCGCTCGAGTCTGCTGCGGTGCGATTGGAGGCCCGAGGGATCTCGCGAGCCTATGAGGCCTTCCAGCTGGGTCGGCTGCTGGCGGCCCGTGCGGCGGGGCTCCCGATGGGCGATGTCCCGGTCGCGATCCTGGCGGCCCTCGAGTCGCCCGCGGTCCTCGGCTCCGATGACGATGAGGACGAGTCGGAGCCATCGCTTTTGCGCACGGCCTCGGCCTCGGCCTCGGCTCGGGGCGTCCATCCGATGACAGGCCGCCTTGCGCGGCGTGCCGCGGCAGAGCGGCGTGCAGGCCGACGCCGCGCGAGTGAGGCGGCACGCAGGCTCCGGAACCTGATCGAGTCAACGCTTGGACCCTTCGAGGCGACGGCGGCGCAGCGCGAAGGGGCGGCCACCATGCGGCTGCTGGCGACGGCGCTGCAGCGCGCCGAGATCTGGGGCGGCATCGCGTATGCACGGCGCATGGCGGAGATCGTGCAGGCGCTCGTCGCCACGCCAGGACCCGACGGCGGCCTGCGGCTTGCCTCGACTGCCGTGCTGCCCCTTGCCGAGTCGATGCTGATCCGCGACATCTGGTACCTCGCGCGTGCGTCGACGAGCATCGCCCAGCGACGCCGGGTGCGCGAGGCGCTTGGCGTCCGGAGCGCCCGCGGCGACGAGATTCGCCGCCGCTACCTCAACCGGCTTGAGGTGGGCATCAGCCGGTGGCGGTGGAGGGTCGAGTTCCGCTCGAGCGACTGGCCCGAGCGTCTCGTGCGCATTGCCGCACGCGCGGTGCCGCTGTCGCTGCGCGGCGATCCTGAGCGGATCGCGGCGCGCGACATGATGATCCGGCTGCTCTCCGAGGCCGCGGCCACGCGCGATCCCGAGCGGCTGCATGCGTGGCGCACCTTCGCGCGCGCGATGCGCGCCGCAGCGCACGCGGGCCGGCTCCGCTCGATGACGGCGGAGGAGATCGAGGCGCAGGCGCGCCGCACCGGCGCGGTCGAGTCCTGACGGACCCTAGGTGGCGAGCCGCTCGTGGCGCAGCTGGCCGCACGCCGCGGCGATGTCCCGGCCGCGGCTCGCGCGGATGTGGGCATTGACGCCGCGCTCGCGCAGCGCCGACTGGAATGCGAGCACATCGTCGGTCGCGGGCCGCGCGTACGGCAGCCCGC
>JBIIIL010000189.1:0-5231 GCA_044234825.1 Phycisphaerales bacterium | reverse complement strand
TTCGGCGCAGTCGGCACGGCTGGCCAGCGCTGCACGACGACGCGCCGGCTGCTGGTGCACGAGTCGGTCGTGGACGGCATCGTCGCGAGGCTCGCGAAGGCGTACGCCACAGTGCCCATCGGCGATCCGCTCGACGCGAAGACCCTCATGGGCCCGCTCATCAATGCGAAGTCCGTGGATGCGATGCGCGCCGCGATCGACACCGCGAAGGCCGAGGGCTGCACCGTGATCTGCGGCGGCACCGAGGGCATCGACCGGCAGAAGTCGCGCGGCGGCCACTTCGTGGAGCCCACGATCATCCGCGTGCCCCACGGCAAGGTGCCGGCGATCGTAAAGGAGGAGACCTTCGCCCCCATCCTGTACGTGATGCCGGTGCGGAGCCTCGACGAGGCCATCGCGCTGCAGAACGGCGTCGACCAGGGGCTCTCCAGCGCCATCTTCACCGACAGCGTGCGCACGGCCGAGCGCTTCCTCTCGCACGGCGGCAGCGACTGCGGCATCGCGAACGTCAACATCGGCACGAGCGGCGCGGAGATCGGCGGCGCGTTCGGCGGCGAGAAGGACACAGGCGGCGGCCGCGAGTCCGGAAGCGACTCGTGGAAGAGCTACATGCGCCGGCAGACCTGCACGATCAACTGGGGCGCCGACCTGCCGCTGGCGCAGGGCATCCAGTTCGGCGACTGACCTCGCCGCGCGCACTACGATCTGGCCATGCCCCTGGACCGCAACCAGATCGCCGCCCGCGCCGCCCGCGAGCTCAGGGACGGCTTCTACGTCAACCTCGGCATCGGCATCCCGACGCTGGTCGCCAACTACGTGCCCTCGGGCATGACGGTCTGGCTGCAGTCGGAGAACGGCCTGCTCGGCATGGGACCCTTCCCCGCCGAGGCGGAGGTCGATCCCGACCTGATCAATGCGGGCAAGCAGACCGTGACCGGCGTGCCGGGCCACTCGTTCTTCTCGAGCGCGGAGAGCTTCGGCATGATCCGCGGCGGCCACATCGACCTGGCGATCCTTGGCGCGATGGAGGTCTCGCAGGACGGCGACCTCGCGAACTGGATGGTGCCGGGCAAGCTCGTCAAGGGCATGGGCGGCGCGATGGACCTTGTGGCGGGCGTGAAGCGCCGCATCGTGACGATGGAGCACACCAGCAAGAAGGGCGATCCCAAGATCATTCCGCAGTGCACGCTTCCGCTGACGGGCAAGCGCGTCGTGGACATGGTCATCACCGAGCTCTGTGTCATGGTGATGGACCCGAAGACGCGCCGGTTCCGGCTCACCGAGCTCGCTCCGGGCGTCGGCGTCGACGAGGTCAAGGCGAAGACGAGCGCTGCGTTCGATGTCTCGCCGGAGCTCAGCACTGTCGCCGTGTGACATCGCGCCGAGTGCAGTGCGGCGCCGTGCGAGCGCGGGCGCCGCGGGCCGCGATGCCACCGCGCGCCCGTGGCCTGCGCGCACCGCGTAGCCTGCGGACATGCCGGAGACCTTCCACGCCTACGCGGCCCACGCCGCACGCGCCGCGCTGGCGCCGTTCGACTACGCCCCGCTTCCGCTTGGCGACCACGACATCGAGGTCGCGATCTCGCACTGCGGCATCTGCCACAGCGACGTGCACCTCATCGATGACGACTGGGGCATCTCCGCGTATCCGCTGGTGCCTGGGCATGAGGTGGTCGGCAGCGTCGCGGCCACGGGCCGCCACGTCACGCACCTGGCCGTGGGCGACCGCGTCGGCATCGGCTGGCAGCGCAGCGCGTGCCTGCACTGCGATGCGTGCTGGCGCGGGAACGAGAACCTGTGCGCGCAGAACCAAGCCACTTGTGCGGGCCACTACGGCGGATTCGCCGACCGCATCCGGCTGAGCGGGGAGTTCGCGTTCAAGGTTCCTGCCCGGCTCGATGCCGCGGCGGTGGCTCCGCTGATGTGCGGCGGCATCACGCTCTACGGCTGCTTCCGCGCCGCGCAGCTCCACCCCGCGATGCGGGTGGGTGTCATCGGCCTAGGCGGCCTCGGGCACTTCGGCGTGCAGTTCGCGCGCGCCTTCGGCTGCGAGGTCACCGTGTTCTCGCACTCGCCCGCAAAGCGCGATGACGCGATGGCGTTCGGCGCGCACCACTTCGTGGCCGGCGAGCCGCCCGCGAACCTCAACGGCCGCTTCGACTTCATCGTGAGCACGGCGTATGCCGACCTTCCCTGGATGCGCTACGTCGAGCTGCTGCGCGGCGACGGCACGCTCGCGTTCGTGGGCGTGCCGGGAGCGCCGGTCGAGCTGGCTGTGTTCCCGCTCATCGTGGGACGGCGCCGAGTGATCGGCAGCCCGATCGGCGGCCGCTGGATGATCGCGGAGATGCTGGAGTTCGCGGAGCGCCACGGCGTCGTCGCGCGCACCGAGGCCTTCGGCTTCGCGGACGCGAATGCCGCGCTCGACCACGTGCGCCAGGGCAAGGCTCGCTACCGCGCGGTGCTCTGCCGCTAGCGAGGCGGCGCGGCCGACGGCGCGCGCCGTCCATGCAGATTCGACACGTGGCGACGAATCTGCATGGTGTGGTGTAAGGCACCTGAGTGCCGCGGCAGAGAGCCCTATCGCTTGGACGGCAGCTCGCGCACGTAGATGTTGGCGAACTCCACGGCCGACCCGTGGCTCTGCAGCCCGATCGGTCCCTCCGCGGGCACGCCCGGCAGCGTGGCGGCCTCGATCACCTGCGTGCCGTTGAGCCACACGTCGAGCACATCCCCCCTCATCCGGATCCTGAAGCGGTTCCACTGGCCGACTGGCGCATCCGCGGCGGCCTTCGGGGTGCATGCCGCGCGCACCTCGGGGGGCATCTTGGCATCTGTCCGGTAGCCCCACACCTCACCGCTGCCGCACGGCCACATCCACATGTTGACCTGGCTCTTGGTGCTGCCGCGCAGGTAGATGCCGCTGTCGCGCTCGCCGATGACCGCAGTGCGCGCGGATCCGTCCGGGTTGCGCGCCTCAGCGCCGTCGGCGCTGAAGTGCGGGCGCCGCATCTCGCCCTGATGGTCGCCGACCCACCGCCAGTCGACGATCATCTCGAAGTCCTTGAGGGAGCGCTCGCTCCAGAGGTCCTTGCCCTTCCCGTCGAAGGCGAGGATCCAGTCGCGCACGGTCCAGTGGCCGCCCTCCGCAGCACCCGCCGCCGGCTCCGCCGCGACATCCTTCGCTGGAGCCGCTGCGGATGGCACGCCTCCGCCCCGCTCGACCCACCCGTCGAGCGTGCCGTCGAAGACCGCGCGGAATCCCTCGTCGGGCGCAGCGCGCTGGTCAGCGGGGATCGCGGGCTCGGCGGGCGGGAGCTCCTCGATCCTGATGCGGCGGAAGCGGATCGGCGTGCCCTCGCTCTCGAGGCAGATGTGGCCCGCGCGCGGCGTGATGCCTGCGCCTCCGGACACCTTGGCGCCGTTGACCTCGAGGGCGATCGTGCCGTCGCGGCACGTGACGCGGTAGTGGTTCCACTGCCCGGCGCCCTTCGTGCGCCGCTCGCTGGGCAGGCAGCGCTCCCAGCCCGCAGGATGGGGCCGATCCGGAGTCATGCGCGCCCCGTGAATCGAGAAGATGTCGCCCTGCCCCGTGTAGAGCGTGCGCCCCTGGTCATCCACGTAGTCGGGCGTCAGCATCACCTGCACCTCGACCGAGCGCGTGAACGGCACGCCACGCGCGCACAGCGGATCGCTCCACACGAAGAGGCCGGCGTTGCCGAGCTCGTGCTCGTGCATCCACTCCATCTCGAGGACGAAGTTCTCGTAGGTCCTCTCGGTGCGCAGCACGCCCGTGGGCACGCCGGAGCACTGGATGAAGGGCTCGCCGGACTCGTCTGTCCGCACGGACCAGGTCGACGGCGAGCCGTTCACGTTCACCCATCCCGACAGGTCTCGCCCGTTGAACAGGTCGACAGGAGCGGATGCGGCACGGGGGGACCCAGGCGCGGGCGCGGCTCCGCCTGAGGCCACCGCAGGGGCATTCGAGCCCTGCGGCACAGGCCGCTCCGCAGCCGCCGCCGCCGCAGCGGCGCACATCGCGATCGCACACGCACCAGTCACGCTGCAGCGCATCATGCGCGGCAGGCTACGTCACGCGGCGCGGACGATCACAGCTCCTTCAGGCGGTGCTGGATCTGCGCCTTGAGCCGGGCCAGGATGCTCGAGTGCATCTGGCTGACGCGGCTCTCGGACAGGTCCAGCGTCATCCCGATCTCCTTCATCGTGAGCTCCTCGTAGTAGTAGAGGATCACGATGAGCCGCTCCGAGCGCGAGAGGCCCTTGGTCAGGAGCGCCTGCAGGTCGGTGCGCGAGAGCTTCTGGAACGGATCGGTCTCGCGCCCGTCCTCGACGATGTCGATCTCGCGGCCTTCCTTGCCCGAGTCGGTCGATCCCCACTTCTTGTTGAGGCTGACGACGCCGACGGGCCGCGAGTCGCGCTTGAGCTTCTCGAACTCGTCGCTTGGCACGTTGAGGCGCTTGGCCACCTCGTCGTCGCTGGCCTTGCGGCCAGTCTCCATCTCGATCGACTTGCGCACCTTCTCGATCTTCGCCGTGCGCGAGCGCACGAGGCGCGGGACCCAGTCCATGGCGCGAAGCTCGTCGAAGATCGCGCCGCGCACGCGCTGCGCGCAGTAGGTCTCGAACTTGACGCCGCGGCTGGGCTCGAAGGCATCGATCGCATCCATCAGCCCGAAGAGGCCCGCGGACATGAGGTCATCGGTCTCGACCTCCGAAGGCAGGCGCATCCTCATCCGCTCGGCCGTGAACTTCACGATCGAGTAGTAGTTCTCGATCAGGCTGTTGCGCACGCTCTCGCGCTCGGACTGGTCCGCGCCCGGGTTGGAGCGCAAGTCGACATAGCGCATCCACAGGCCCTCCGCCTCGCCGAGGTTCGACATCGGCGCCGGCGCGACCGCCGGCTCGGGGCGCGCCGCGGCATGTGGCACGCGGGTCGTGGCACGCGGGCGCGAGGCCACAGCGACGGCATCGGCCGGTCCAGGCCCGCGTCTCGCGCCCGGGGGTGCAGCCCGGGACGGCGTACGGGCGCCTGCCGGGCGCGAAGCGGCAATCCCTCCCGGAGTCCTGGATTTTGCGGTTCCAGCCGAGGCGCCGGCCTTGGGGGCAGGCGCGCTCTCAGCGCGAGATCGAATCCTCGTCATGCGGTCTCTCCTTGACCAAGATGTCGCCCGAAGCACGCGCTTCGCGGCGTTGCGCGCATGCCGAGGCAT
>JBIIIL010000187.1:0-5241 GCA_044234825.1 Phycisphaerales bacterium | reverse complement strand
GGCAGGCGAGGTCGGCGGCGTGCTTGACGTCATCCTCCAGCGGCTCGCGGACTTCATGGAGAAGGGGCAGCGGCTCAAGCGGCGCATCATCGGCGCCATGATCTACCCCTCGGTCGTCATCTTCATCGCGGTGGCGATCGTGACGGGCATCATGTACTTCGTCATCCCGAAGTTCCAGGAGATCTTCAACGACTTCGACGTGAAGCTCCCGGCCCTGACGCTCTTCCTGATCGACGCGAGCAAGTGGGTGGCCGGCCAGAGGCCAGGGCAGCAGGTGCCCGGCGCGATCTGGATCATGTTCAGCCCGGTCATCATCTTCATGTTCTTCAAGCTGCTGCGCAAGACCGGGTTCGGCCGCGCGGGCACGGACATCGTGCGCTGCAAGATCCCCGTCATCGGCGGCCTGGTGCGCAAGACGTCGATCGCGCGCTTCACGCGCACGCTCGGCACGCTGATCAGCGCCGGCGTGCCCATCCTCGAGGCGATCAACATCACGCGCGACACGGTGGGCAACTACGTCTACGAGAAGGCGCTGACGGCCGTGCACGACTCGATCCGCGAGGGCGAGTCGTTCGCGGAGCCTCTGCGCAAGAGCAAGACCTGCGACTCGATCGTCGTCAACATGATCGACGTCGGCGAGGAGACCGGCGACATGGACGTGATGCTCGCCAAGATCGCCGACAACTACGACGAGGAGGTGGACGTGGCGGTGGCAAGCCTCCTCTCGCTGCTCGAGCCCTTCATGGTCGTCGTGCTCGGTGGCGTGGTCGGCACGATCGTGCTGGCGCTGTTCCTGCCCCTGGTCGCCATGATCGAGAGCGTCTCGGGAGGCGGCGCCAAGTAGCGCCATCCGGAACCTTCCCCATGGGCCGCCGCGCGTTCACCATCATCGAGCTGCTCGTCGTGGTCGGCATCATCGTGCTGCTGGTGGGCATCCTGATCGTGGGCCTCAGCGGAGCGGCGCGCAGCGCCCAGGGTGCGCAGACGCGCGCCCTCATGTCGAGCATCGCCAACGCGCTGGTGCGCTTCAAGGCGGATGTCGGCTACCTGCCGCCGGTGCTGGGTCGGGGGGTGACGCCCGACTCGGATCCTGGCTTCGCGCAGGACCTGCGCACAGTTCCGGCGCCCTTCGCCAACGGGACCGCGAATCAGGTGCGGGAGTGGTTCTCCCCGACGAGTCTCGCGACCTACCTGATTGGCGCTGGCAATCGCAACGCCGACGGGTTCGGCTGCGTCGGCGATCCAGTCTTCGCTGCCGGCTCACCGCCGCCGGGCGCGCGCGAGCGACCCGCACTCGGCATCAAGCACCCGGGGCGCGACGGGGTGTGGGGCGCATCGCTCGGCTCGGGCACGGGGGCGCCGGGCCAGTTCGGTCGCCGCGCGACATCAGCGCTCAACGGGAACCAGGGCTACCTGAAGGGGCGCGTGTACGGTCCGTATCTGGAGCTCAAGGATCCGCAGGCGCTTGGCGCGGTCGTCGACTACCAGCAGGTCGCGCCCGGAGAGGCGTTCGTGCCGAGGGCAGTCGGGCCTTCCGACTCGAACTACCCGACGGCCCTTCCGGGCGCAAGCGATGCGGTGCGCCAGAACTTCGGCATGTGCATCCTCGACTACTGGGGATCGCCGATCATCTACTACCGCAAGGGCTACGTGAACGGCGATCCGCGGTACGTGGCCACGCGCGAGCAGGTGGCCGGGTCGCCCACGTGCGGATTCGACCTCTCCGACATGCCGGCGCTCCGGCCCCAACGGTTCGACCCCGGCACGGAAGTGCAGGGGTCGCCGGATGCGGCAGGGGACAGCTTCACGAGCCGCGAGCTCTACGGCGCCGAGTTCGCGCTGCTCTCGCCTGGACCCGATCGACGCTGGGACCCGCGCCGCCGCGTCGGGCTGAACCAGGAGAACGCGGACAACATCGTGGTGACCGGCCCATGAGCGCGATGCGGCGAGCCTTCAGCCTGCTCGAGCTCGTGATCGCGCTCGGCGTGATCATCACGCTGGCGGCTCTGTTCCTGGGCATCTCGCGTGCGGTGCTGCAGTCAGCCGAGCGCCGCGAGCTCGATGCCATCTACACCCAGATCTACGCGGCGCTCGATGCGTGGCAGCAGGCCAACGGCCGCGAGTTGACGTTCCAGCGGCGTCTGAACCCCACGAGCGCGGGCGGCATCAACGATGCCCTCGACCGGAATCCGGATCCCGCGTTCTGCTTCGAGGGCATGCCCTCGGCGGACGTGTTCGAGGAGAACTTCGACGGCCGGTACATCATCGTCGTGCTCATGGACCGGCTTTCGCAGGTCGAGGAAAGCCGTGAGCTGCTCACGCGCATCCGTCCTGACTACTTGCGGCCTGTGCTCCGGAATCCGCAGAACAGCCAGCCGCTCGACGCGCTGCCGGGCAACTGGAGCGGTGTAGCCAGCGCCACCAACCCCAACGGCATGCCGGTTGCCAACAACGCAGCGAGCGTGCTCCGCGAGGTTGTTGACCCGTGGGGCAACCGACTCAGCGTCGTGTTTCCCGGTCGCGCCCTCTGCCGTGGCGAGCTGCAGCGGTGCGCGGCGGGCGATGCGTCCTTCGACTGCGCGGACGGCTCGGTGCGAACGCGCGACGAGTTCTTCCTCGGATCCTGCCGTAACCGTCGTCCTTACTTCGTCTCGAGCGGGCCGGACGGTCGCTTCGGCAACGGCGATGACATCCCGTCCTACGAGCCGCTGAAGCCATGAGAGGCGCACCCGTCACATCGTCGGGCGCCGGGCGGCTTGTGCGTGCACGGCGAGGCGCTGGAGGCGCGGCATTCACGCTCGTCGAGCTGCTCGTGGTGATGGGCATCGTGGGGGTGCTCGCCGTGATCGTCGGGCTCGGCGTCAGCAAGGCCGCAACCGGCGCGCGGATCGCCGCCGCGACCAACGACGTCATCGCAGCCCTCGCCCAGGCCCGGGCGATCGCGGTGCGCGACCGGACCCAGACGGTCGTCGCGTTCCGCGTGTACCAGCCCACGCGTCGCGATGGCCAGCTCGAGCGTCCGGACCTCTCGAAGCCGCAGCAGACGGAGATCGTGATCGCGAAGGCGACCGGTCGCGTACTGAAGTTCCTGTCTCCCGTCTCGCGGCCAGCCGCGTACGCGGGGTTCCGCTACGCGCAGATGGTCCCGCCCAGCACTCAGAACGCCAACGATGACATCCTGGTCGAGGAGTTCTGGCCCGTCGAGGGCATCCAGCCCAAGCGCCTGCCGGTGGGCATCAAGGTTGCCCTGCCTGCAAGCGACCTGACCCAGTCCATCGCGGTGCCCAGCAGCGCATTCCCGAGCGGTTCCAGTGGCGACACTCCGGCGGACTGGGTGTGGCTCTCCCAGCCCGAGCTGAAGAACGCGCAGGTGAATGCGACGGGCGCCATCTCCAATCCGGAGAGCGCGTCGATGCTGATGATCCGGTTCGGGCCTGATGGCAAGCCGATCACGCGGAATGCGTCGCTCCCGTCGAACGTCACCGCTGGCAGCGACATCGCGAGCGTGCGTCCGTGGGTGGACTTCAATCGGGATGGCTTCATCAACATCGGCACCTCCGACACGGGCGGCTCGGACACGATGTACTACAACTACGACGAGTGGGACGACGAGCCGCTTGGCAACTGCGGGCTGTTCATTGCCGTCTTCAACGATGCCGAGCTCCGCGAGCAGTCTCCTCCGGCGACGCAGGTGGGGTGGCGCGGAACGAGCAGCCGCGCCCTCAACTTCGACCGCACGGTGTTCGTCGACCAGAACGCGGACCGCATCCAGTTCAACAGGTTCACCGGCGTGGCCGAGGTGGTGCCGCAATGATGCGCCGCGCGTTCACGCTCGTTGAGCTGCTGCTGGCCGTGTTCATCCTCGGCATTGGCGTGCTTGGCGTGGCGGCGCTGCTTCCCTCCGCGATCAGCATGCAGCAGCGGGCCAATGACGATGTGGTCGGCCCGATCGTGGCCGACAACGCCATCGCGATCATCCGGTCCAAGCTGACTCCTGAGATGTTCGGCACGATGGAGGAGTTCAATCTCTCCAATGACTTCTCGAGCCCTGTGAATCCCGCCACGGGCAATGGCGTCAGCGTCGCACGGCCGTTCAGCATCCCAGGCGACTGGGGATGGAAGCGCCCGACGACGCTCGTGTCGGCGGGTGGCCCGAACGCGGCGAGCGCCCGCTTCATCGGCGCGATCGACATCTTCGGCGGCACTGCAGCGCAGGGTGCCGTGCCGGGCGGCCTGCTCGCGCTCAGCGAAAGGGCGGCCAGTGCGGCGATGCAGGGGATCCCGTACAGCCGGCGGGTGTTCGATCCCACATTCCGGGCGGTCAATCCGGTAGTTGGGGCCTATACGACGCCAAGCGCCCAGTTCACGCCGGCCATCCTGATCACGCAGGGCGAGCGCTGCTATCCGATGTCGAGCGAGGCGACCTACCCGCAGCCGAAGCCCCAGTACGTCTGGGACTGCATGTTCCGGCGATTCGAGGGAAGGATCCTGGTCGCGATCTTCGTGTACCGGGTGTCGACAGCCGGCGGTGACCTTGCCGGGGTGTCGCGCGACGTGGGTAATGGGGTCGACCGCAATGCGCTCGCGCCGTACCGTGTGGGGTTGCCCACCGCGGGCGCCGGACCGAGCGGCATCCCGCCGGCCATTCCAATGAGCGTGGCATTTGCACCCACGCAGGCGTGGAGATTCGGCGGCACCGACGGCAATCCCGCCACGGTCTTCGACAACGCGAGGATCCTCGGCACGGATGCGGCCGGAGCCGGCGTGCCGACGGAGCTGCCGATCGCGTCCACCTGGCAAGCGCCAGGGCAGTGGATCGTGGACGAGTACAACGTGGTCCACAAGGTGGCCTCGGGCAGGCGCAACACGCGCGAGGGACCGGTGTTCCTCACGCGCCCAGTACCGGATCTTGAGCCCACCCAGGCGCTCTTCGGCCCCGGTGCTGGCGCGCAGCTGACTGAGGTGAACATGTTCACGCGCGGCATCACGCAGATCTGGTTTGTGCCGACGCGGGACCAGAACGGGTTCCTGCTTCAGCCTGTCTACGCCACGGTGAAGGAGCTCTGAGCGATGCGGCGCGCCTTCACCATCGTCGAGCTGCTCACGGCCATCGGGCTTCTGGCGGTCGTCATTCTCGCCGCGAGCAAGATCCTGGGCACGACGACCCAGGTGTCTGGGCTCGGTGAGGCCAACTCGAATGTCACGCAGGAGGCGGAAGCAGTCGAGAAGCAGCTTCGGCAG
>JBIIIL010000186.1:0-5256 GCA_044234825.1 Phycisphaerales bacterium | reverse complement strand
GGATGACTGCCCGGCCATCAGGACCCACATGGACCGCGAGGGCTTCACGCACCAGCGCGCCGGTGACCTTCGCGAAGAGAATCCTCGGCGGCTCGTTGGAACTGCTTTGATCCATGTGTTGCGTTCCTGCCGGCACTCCGGTCCCGTTCTCATGACACTCGAGCTGGGGCGCACTCGAACCGGCAGCAGGCTACGCGCCGCTGCCGAAGTGCGGCGAACGCCCTGCAGGCCAACGGCGCGATGTCCGCGTTCCCCGTGGACTTCTCGTGCCGGCGGAATGCCTGCTCTGACACGGCGCGCTGTGGCGGTGGTTTCTCGGCATTGGGCACGGGTGAAGGAACCCGCCAAGTGCCGCCCGGGGCTCCCGGGTGAGCCCTGCATCGACCGCACGATCCGTCTCATCCAGGACGTCGGCCAGCCGGGGATCACGCCGTAGCCGCTCCCGCGGACACCGTGCGCGAGCGAGGCGATGGGCGCGCACGGGGTGCAGTTTCCTGCCGTTCACCTCCTCGATCAGCGTCCTGGGCAGCAAGACGCCCACACTGCGGCTGTTCGGCAACTCCGTCACGGCGAGGATGACGCGATGAGGAAGGCACATTCAGATGCGTGCGAGATCGCCTCGGGTGCCGCGGCTCCTCTCGAGCATCGCGAGCACGCGCGCACGGGCAGCCCTGCCCTCGTCATCGTCTGCGAAGCCCTTGAGCAGGTCCTCCCAGATGAACCACCGGTGCTGAGGCTCGATGGCGGTGTCAAGAATGTGCCACGGCATAGGGCCCGCGAGAGTGGAGCATGTCTCGAGCTGGCCCCAGTGCCGAAGCTGGAGCATGGTGCGAAGGCACTTCATGCAGTCACGGCAGTTGTATCGGCCCGGCCTGTTCGCCCAGCAGACCCTGACGTTCTCCCGGAACAGCGGATCCTTGGCGATTTGCCCGATCTTCGCCAGGCGCGTGAACCCGGTGCCCTGCGACACGAATCGCGTGCGCGCACTTGACCACAGCGGGTCGATGTCCGGGTGAGTGCCGTACGGCGCGCGCGTGATGTAGGCGTCCGAGGACGCGATGTGCACCCGCTGCAGCCCGCCGCCGAGGAACAGGCCGGCTGCTGCGAGCGCCGCGCCATGGTTGGATGGCCATGACACCAGCGGCTCAGTGAACTCCCGCAGGTTGGTTTCCACAATGACCGCGGTACGACCGGTGCGAACCGAGACATCATGGACCCGTCGCTCGATCTCGGCGCGAAGCGGGCGGTTGCTGAGGGGGCAGTCGTAGCCCACGACGTAGATGAGGTGGTCGATGGCAGGCTCATTGAGGAGCGCAAAGAGCGAGTCGACCCCCAGCGTAAAGAAGCAGCCGACGCCGGTCGGGGCGATCGATGCGCCCGATGGAGCTGTGGGTCCGTGTATGCGCACGCTCATGGGGCGCACCCGCCATGAGGGGGTGCGCGGCCATGTGCCGACGATCCGGGACATGGACCACAGGTTCCCGCCCAGCGCCGGGCAGATCGGGTCGGAGGCCTGCACATCCTCACCGGCTGCCATCGCGGCCAAGAAGAGGCCTGCCACGAACGCGTTGGCTGTCGAGGCATCGACGAGGGCAGCGTGCTCCTCAGCGACACGGAACCAGACCCTTTGGGCTGCGCACGCTCCTGAGTGCGACTCGACGACGGCCGAGCATTCGATTGAGCCGTCGCGACTCTGCGTATCGATGGGGCCAATCTTCATGGTGACGAGTCCGCAGCCTACGGATCGCTGGCGCAGGCGCGAAGCCCTACCCGCAACGTCGGTGCACGTCTTGTCGTACGAGCAACTCCGGGACGAGCCGCTGACGCTGCTGGATCAGGTGCGTCAAGCGCTCGGCGTCTGCCCCGACGTGAGCGTGTTCGGCGAAAGCTCCCGCATCGTGTTCCGCGGGGAGCCCGCCGAGATCCACCCCGATGCTGTGGACCTCATCGCGCAGGTACGAGAGGGCACACATCAGGTTCACGGCCGCGGCTGGCCTGATCCGTGAAGGCATGTCCGGATCGTCGACGCGATGTCCTCGCGACCTGCGCGCACCGCATGCTGCAGCAGCTGCGTGTACAGGCGAATGTGCGGCGCCCAATCGACCCACACCTCCCTGAGCCGCCCCATGTCGAGCGGCAGTCGCGGAAACGCGCCCGCCCGGTGGCGGACCCCAAGGATCTCCAGTGCAATCATGGTGCGCAGGCACTTCTCGCAGATGCCGCAGTTCCTGGCCGTGCCGCCCTTCCAGCAGACGTGCAGCGAATCCAGCGCCTGCTGCGACCGCGAGATGAGCGCGATCTTCTCAAATCGACCATGGTCCATGCCATACGGGTGCGTCCGCGTCTGGGCGGTCGACATGAGCGGGTCGGTGATGGGAGTCGAGCCGCACGGATCAACAGGGTCGGACCTCAGGTACCACGATGACAGCAGCACATCTGACAGGCGGCTTCCGAGCAGCAGCGCCACTCCCCCGAGCGCAGGTCCGTGCATCACCTCGCCCCAATGTCGCTCAACACCCGTCTGGCGAAGGTTCGTGTCCAGTGTGACGAGCGATTTCCCGTGGCTCTCCGCGATGAGCTTCAGGTCGGCGTGCTTGCGCGCATACTCCTCAACGTGCGCAAGCGGAACATCGAAGCCCCACACATAGATCAGGTCTGCGATTGGCGCGCGGCACGAGTCCGCATGCGCGCGGATCGCCTCGTCATGATGGAGCAGCGAGAAGTACGAGTCCACTCCCGCGGTGAAGAACAGGCCAGTGCGGCGGCCGTGCGCAGCGCGTTGACCCGGATTCACTACCGGCTCTGCTCGGATGGCTATCGGTCGGCGACCGGGGGCCCATCGGCACCAGATGTCCATGAGGGCCTGGGCGTTCTGGAGGAGCGTCGCGTCTACCGGACCGCCGAGGTCGAGGACGCACTGCGTCTCAAACGCGTGCGGCAGGAGCCACAGGAGCCACATGTCATGGCGTTCCGGAAGGTCGCCAGCGAGCGTCATCGGCACGTCCACCCACACGACCTCCTCCGCACCCCCGTTGTGCTGAACGCGGCCGCTCACCCGCGCGTGGCCGGGGGTCGGCGATTC
Source organism: Phycisphaerales bacterium (assembly GCA_044234825.1). Lineage (GTDB taxonomy): Bacteria > Planctomycetota > Phycisphaerae > Phycisphaerales > SM1A02 > ZLKRG44. The sequence continues at coordinate 2,174 of JBIIIL010000186.1, read as the reverse complement.
TCGCGTGGATACGTTGAGAAGGCGCATCGACTTCAGCCGTGGGTGTGTCGCCGCGCAGAGGCGTTGGCGCGTGGCACTGAATCGCCCGTCATGCGCGCGGCTAGTTGGGTCATGACCGGCTCGCAGTGGAGGCGAATCTGCGCCTCCAGGTAGGTCGCGTCAATGAGATCCAGCACCGGGCGCTTGTCGCGGTTTCGGTACTCGTGGATGAGATCGCGCCGGATGCGGTCGGGCCCAATCCCCGCAAACTCGGCGATCCGCGCCGCCTCCTGTGCAATGCTGTCGTACCGCACAACCATCAGCCTCTCCGAAGGCACCGAGGCGAGGGCGTGCTCGTTGTGGCGTCTCCAGTAAGAAAGGTAGCCCTGCAGGCTGTGAAGCCCGAGGTCATCCAGGGCGGACTCCTCGGGGGGCCGTGCGGCGTTTGAGCCGCCGAATCGGAACGCTGCGAACGCACGCCACCGATCTGTCGGCGGTCGCAAGAGGTAGTGGTTGAGAATGGAGTCGAGCCAGGACCTCGGCTCGCGCACCGTGAGGACGAACTTGGCGCAAGGATCCAGCCAGACGAGCAGATCGACAAGGAAGACATTCAGGTTCGACACGTCGACCGCAAGGGACAGTTGCCGATCCCTCTCTACCGCGATCGAGAGCAACGACTGCCAACTGACATTCCTGCGGTCGTATCCAAGCACGGCCTCGATGATCCGGTCGGCATCCGCCTCGTGCGCGCACGGGATGCCGTGAAACACCGTCGCGAGGGCATTGGTGCCGGTCTTGCCCATGCCAATGCCGTAGAGGCGCTGACTCGGCCCGAGGCGGTGGCCGGGCGCGCTCGCGCGGAACTCTTGCAGGTCCTCAGGACGCAGTCCGATTCGCATGGCCATCTCGGGATTGAATGCACTCGAGGCGCGCATTCGAATCACCGAAGTTGTACCTTGTCGATCTGGAGTACGCCGCGGAGCGTGGACACCGCGACTGTGAGGGTCCAGTGCCCGGCTATCGCCGCATCCCTTGATCGAGCAGTGCCGAACAACCCTCAGGCGCATCTGGCGCGAGCTCCTGCCCAAGGGCACTCGCTGCGCCGTGGCCCCCTACCCCGACCACTGGAATGTCGGGGATTCCGCCATCTGGTGCGGCACCATGAGGGTGCTCTCCGAGCTTGGGGTCAGGGTGGGCTACGGCTGCGACCCGTGGACCTACGACCCGCACGCGCTCCGAGCGGCGGTGCCTGACGGCCCGATCCTGCTTCTTGGCGGCGGCAACTTCGGCGATGCCTACGCGCCGGAGTGCACGACGCGCGCGAGGATCCTGTCCGACTTCGCGGACCGGCGGATCATCCAGCTTCCGCAGAGCATCTGGTTCCGCAACCCGGACTCGATTCCGCCGCTCGCGAGCCTGCTCTCCGGTGCGCGCGACTTCACCCTACTCCTCCGCGACCGCGCGAGCCTAGCCATCGCCCAGCGGCATTTCCCTGGCGTCGCCGCAGCCCTCTGCCCTGATGCAGCCATGGCGCTCGATGTGCAGAGGTTGCCCTGTGCAGCGCACGTGCCGGTGCTTGCGCTGTGGCGCCACGATGCGGAGTCGCTCGGCGACCTGCCGGAGCTTCCGGAGGGATGGTGTGTGCGCGACTGGGTGACCCCAGAGGAGGGGCGCCAGGAGGACGAGGCGCGACTCGTGTCGATCACCGCGCACGAGTTCCGCACTTGGGTGGGAGCCACACCGTCATGGCCACCGCCGCCCGTGCGGTATCCCGACGACCCGCACCCACTGCGTCGGCGCATGGCGTGGCGCTACATCCCTGAGAAGTGGGACAGCCTCGCTCACGAGCGGACTCGTCGCGGGGTGGAGATCCTTTCTCGCGGACGTGTGGTGATCACCAACCGGCTGCATGCGCACCTGCTCTGCTTGCTTGCAGGCATTCCGCATGTCGTGTGCGACACCGCGAACGGAAAGGTCTTTGCACACCGCGACACATGGCTCGGCGACGTGCTGGGACCGTACTGGAGCGGATGCCCGGTGCGTTTCACTTCTTCGGCCGCAGCCGCGATCTCTGCAGCGAAGGAGCTGATCGCCCCATGATCGAGCGCAGCATCGATCCGCGCACCGACCGGGTACTGCGATACGCCACGCTCGCCGGCTTCCTGCTGAGCGCCCTGGCCATGTACCCGGGCGCC
>JBIIIL010000022.1:0-18467 GCA_044234825.1 Phycisphaerales bacterium | reverse complement strand
GTTGCCGTCGTCGCAGTCGGTGCTGTCGGCGATGTAGCCGTCGCCTGCGTCGCAGCGCTGCGCCGTCACGCCCAGCGCGCCGTAGCCGTCCGTGTCCGCGTCGCGGTACCACGTCGAGCGGTTGCCGATCGAGCCCGCCTGCGGATCCGAGTCGTCCGCGTACCCGTCGCAGTCCTCGTCCACATTGCCGGCGTCGCAGACCTCGGCGTTTCCGGGATCGCGCGTCGCGGTTGAATCGTCACAGTCCGTGCTATCGGCGATGTACCCGTCGCCTGCGTCGCAGCGCTGGTCCGTCACGCCTAGCGCGCCGTAGCCGTCACTATCGGCATCGCGGTAGAACGCGACTTGGCTGCCCGCGTCCCCCTGCGGATCCGAGTCGTCGCCGTATCCGTCGCAGTCCTCGTCCACATTGCCGGCGTCGCAGACCTCTGCGTTTCCGGGATCGCGCGTGGCCGTCGTGTCGTCGCAGTCCGTGCTGTCGGCGATGTAGCCGTCGCCTGCGTCGCAGCGGCTCATCGACACGCTGAGGTTGCCGTAGCTGTCGCCGTCAGAGTCGCGGTAGAAGGCCGTCTTGCCCGACGCGTTGCCCTGCGGGTCCGAGTCATCGGCGTACCCGTCGCAGTCCTCGTCCACGTTGGAGCCGTCGCAGACCTCCGCATTGCCCGGATCGCGCGTGGCCGTCGTGTCGTCGCAGTCCGTGCTGTCGGCGATGTAGCCGTCGCCCGCGTCGCAGCGCTGGTCCGTCACGCCGAGCGCGCCGTAGCCGTCGTTGTCGGAGTCGCGGTAGAACGCGACCTGGCTGCCCGCATCTCCCTGCGGGTCCGCGTCGTCGCCGTACCCGTCGCAGTCCTCGTCCACGTTGCCGGCGTCGCAGACCTCCGCATTGCCCGGATCGCGCGTGGCCGTCGTGTCGTCGCAGTCCGTGCTATCGGCGATGTACCCGTCGCCCGCGTCGCAGCGCTGGTCCGTCACCTGCGCATTGCCGTAGCCGTCGCTGTCCGCGTCGCGGTAGAACGCGACTTGGCTGCCCGCGTCCCCCTGCGGATCCGCGTCGTCGCCGTATCCGTCGCAGTCCTCGTCCACATTGCCGGCGTCGCAGACCTCCGCCAGGCCCGGGTTGCGGCCGATGTTGCCGTCGTCGCAGTCCGTGCCGTCGGCGATGTAGCCGTCGCCTGCGTCGCAGCGCTGCGCCGTCACGCCCAGCGCGCCGTAGCCGTCCGTGTCAGAGTCGCGGTACCACGTCGAGCGGTTGCCGATCGAGCCCGCCTGCGGATCCGAGTCGTCGGCGTATCCGTCGCAGTCCTCGTCGCGCGCCGTGCCGTAGCTGTCGCACACTTCAGTGCCAGCAGGACTGATGTACCCGTGCGTGTCGTCGCAGTCGGTGCCGAAGGCTGACGTGCCCGCCGGCTGATCGCAGTAGAGGTCACCCACCCCTGCGCCGTAGCCGTCGCTGTCGCCATCGACGTAGTAACGCACCTTGCCGGTCGCGCCGCCAACCGTATCGAGGTCATCCGCGTAACCGTCGCAGTCCTCGTCGGTGCTGCCTGCATCGCAGATCTCCGTGCCTGCCGGGCTGATCGCAGCACTTGAGTTGTCGCAGTCGCCTCGCGGAGTCGACACGCCGCCCTCGTACGCGTCGAGGCAGTCGAGGTCATCGCTGAGACGGGTGACGCTCGTGTCGTCGGACAGGTAGCCGTCATTGTCAACGTCATGGAAGCAGAGTTCCTTGCCGTTGCAATTCTGGTCGATGCCGTCATCGACAGTCTCCGTCGCGCCTGGGCGTATGGCCGGGTTCGCATCGTTGCAGTCACCCTCAGCAGCCGCCTCGAAGCCCGATGCCGGCAGGTCGCAGAAGCGCGTCGCCGAGCTCGTCGTATACCCATCGCTGTCCGCGTCGGCGTAGAAGTCCGTCTTGCTGCCATCCGACGCGGAGGAATCCGCGTTGTCCGCGTATCCGTCGCAGTCCTCATCCACATTGCCCGCGTCGCATGCCTCCTGGCCGACTGGGCTGATGGCGCTGCTGCTGTCGTTGCAGTCCGCGCTCGATGCGGAGAAGCCAGTCGGTGCGTCGCAGCGCACGATTGTCCCGCTGCTTGCGGCGCCGTAGGAGTCTCCGTCAAGATCGCGGAAGAATGTGGAACGGCTCGCGATCAGCGAGCTGGGGTCGTTGTTGTCCGCCAGGCTGTCGCAGTCCTCGTCAACGTTGTAGGCATCGCAGACCTCCTGACCGCCCGGGTAGACGTCCGCCCGGGCGTCGTTGCAGTCGCCATTCAGCGTGGACCGGAGGTTGCCCGAGGGGTCGCAGAAGAAGTGGGCCTTGCCGGTGCCCCAGCCGTCGTTGTCGACATCCGCGTAGAAGCGGATCTTCGACCCTTCTGCCGCATAGGCGTCGGCGTTGTCCGCGACGCCGTTGCAGTTCTCGTCGACGTTGTACGCATCGCACACCTCATCGGCACCCGGGTTGATGCCCGCAGCGGCGTCGTTGCAGTCGCCCTCAGGCGAGGACTCGTATCCCGATGCAGGGAGATCGCAGAAGCGCGATGCTGTCGACGTGGAGAACCCGTCGCCATCCCCGTCGGCGTAGAAGTCCGTCTTGCCGGCATCAAGGGCTGACGAATCCGCGTTGTCGGCGTATCCGTCGCAGTCCTCATCACGGTTTGACGCGTCGCAGACCTCCGCGAGGCCCGGATTTCGGCCGATATCGCCATCGTCGCAGTCCGCACTGTTGGCGATGTAGCCGCCGCCCGCGTCGCAACGCTGCGACGTCACACCGAGTGCCCCGTAGCCGTCGTTGTCGGAGTCGCGGTACCAGGTGGTTCGGTTGCCGATCGAGTTCGCCTGCGGATCGAGGTCATCGGCGTACCCATCACAGTCCTCGTCCACGTCCGACCCGTCGCACACCTCGGGATTTCCGGGGTCGCGCGCATCAGTCGTGTCGTCGCAGTCGGTGCCGAGCGTCGACGTGCCGTTGGGCTGATCGCAGTACGCGGTGCCCGCACCGGCGCCGTAGCCGTCGCCGTCACCATCCACAAAGTAGGTCACCTTGCCGCTCGCGCCGCCTAGATCCGAGTCGTCGGTGAGCGTGTCGCAGTCCTCATCCCGGGCGGGCGTGTAGGCATCGCACAGCTCGGTGCCCGCCGGGCTGATGTAGGCGTAGGCGTCATCGCAATCGCCGCTTGGATCGGAGGCGAGGGCCTCCAGTGGATCGTCGCAGTCAGCGTCGACCGATACGCGGGTGATGCCGGTGCGGTAGCCGTCGCTGTCGAGATCCTCGAAGCACGTCTCGGAGCCATCGCAGTTCTGGTCGATGCCGTCTGCCGTGATCTCCGCGTCGCCCGGGCTGACGCCTGCATCGGCGTCGTTGCAGTCATCGGACGTGGCCGAGTACTTCGCCGGAAGGTCGCAGAAGCGCTCGGCGGTACCGGTGCCGTATCCGTCGCGGTCACCATCGACGTAGAAGTTGGACTTGCCGGAGTCGAGCGCAGATGGATCGGCGTTGTCGGAGAGTCCGTCGCAATCCTCGTCGCGCGCCGGGCTGTAGCTGTCGCACACCTCTGTGCCAGCTGGGCTGATGTAGGTGTAGGCGTCGTTGCAGTCCCCGGAGAGAGCCGAGCGGCTCGCTCCACCGTCGCAGAACTGCCCGACCACGCTTGCCGTCACGCCATAGCCGTCGCCGTCGATGTCCGTGTAGTAGGGAACCGTGCCTGAGGCACCGCCGGTATCGAGGTCATCTGCGTAGCCGTCACAGTCCTCGTCCACGTTGCCGGCATCGCAGACCTCGGCGTTCCCGGGGTCGCGCGTGGCCGTCGTGTCGTCGCAGTCCGTGCTGTCGGCGATGTAGCCGTCGCCCGCGTCACAGCGCTGTGCCGTCACGCCCAGCGCGCCGTAGCCGTCGTTGTCGGAGTCGCGGTAGAACGCAACTTGGCCCGTCGCGTTCCCCTGCGGGTCCGCGTCGTCCGCGTACCCATCGCAATCCTCGTCCACATTCGATCCGTCGCAGACCTCGGGGTTGCTCGGGTCACGGGTGGCGGTGGTGTCGTCGCAGTCGGTGCTGTCGGCGATGTAGCCGTCGCCCGCATCGCAGCGTTGGTCCGTCACGCCGAGCGCGCCGTAGCCGTCATTGTCCAAGTCGCGGTAGAACGAGACCTGGCCGGTCGCGTTGCCTTGCGGGTCCGCGTCGTCCGCGTACCCGTCGCAGTCCTCGTCGACATTCGATCCGTCGCAGACCTCGGGGTTGCCCGGGTCACGTGCCGCGCTTGTGTCATCGCAGTCGGCGCTGTCCGCGATGTACGAATAGCCATCGGAGCCGGTGCCCGCATCGCAGCGGAGGTCCGTCACGCTCGACGTGCCGTAGCCGTCGCTGTCCGCGTCGCGGTACCAGGTTGTGCGGTTGCCGATTGAGCTCGCCTGCGCATCAAGGTCGTCCGCATACCCGTCGCAGTCCTCGTCGCGCGCCGTACCGTAGCTGTCGCACACCTCGGTACCCACCGGGCTGATGTACGCGTGGGCGTCGTCGCAGTCGCCGGCGAGTGTCGATGTGCTGGCAGGCTGGTCACACCGCGACTGTGCGCTTCCGGTGCCGTAGCCGTCGCCGTCGGTGTCGGTGAAGTAGTCCACCTTGCCGGATGCGCCGCCTACCGTGTCCAGGTCATCTGCATATCCGTCGCAGTCCTCGTCCACATTCGATCCATCGCAGACCTCGGGGTTGCCCGGGTCACGTGCCGCGCTTGTGTCATCGCAGTCGGCGCTGTCGGCGATGTACGAATAGCCATCGGAGCCGGTGCCCGCGTCGCAGCGCAGGTCGGTCACGCTCGACGCGCCGTAGCCGTCGCTGTCCGCGTCGCGGTACCACGTCGAGCGGTTGCCGATCGAGCCCGCCTGCGGGTCTGCGTCATCCGCGTACCCGTCGCAGTCCTCGTCGCGCGCCGTGCCGTAGCTGTCGCACACCTCGGTGCCAAGCGGGCTGATGTAGGCGTAGGAGTCGTTACAGTCGCCCTCAAAGGTCGACGTGTTCGCCGGCTGGTCGCACCGCGACTGCGCGCTTCCGGTGCCGTAGCCGTCGCCGTCGGTGTCGGTGAAGTAGTCCACCTTGCCGGATGCGCCGCCTGCCGTGTCAAGGTCGTCCGCGTACCCATCGCAGTCCTCGTCGCGCGCCGGGCTGTAGCTGTCGCACACCTCGGTGCCGAGAGGGCTGATGTAGGCGTAGGTGTCGTTGCAGTCGCCAGTGCGGGTCGCCCAGCGGTTTGCCGGCGCCGGGGTCTCGCAAGCCTCCACGGAGAAGCCTCCAGCGACGCCATAGGTGTCGCCGTCAAGATCCTGATGGAATCGAACAAGGTCGGGCGCCGTGTTGTCGTAGTCGTACTGGTCCCCATTGCAGTTGTTGTCGGTGCCAAGGTCCGCGCAGATCTCCGGCAGTCCCGGCCGAGCCGCCGCGCTCGCGTCGTCGCAGTCGGTGCTCGCCGTCGAGTAGTTGCCCGACGGATCGCTCAGGCGAACCCGAGCGGCGGCCTCGCTGCAGTAGCTACCCACGGTCGTACCTGCACCGTACCCGTCATCGTCGCCGTCCACGTAGTACGCAGATGAGGCGAGGCCGTCGTCGGGGGTGCTGTCGCAGTCGTTGTCGATGCCGTCGCAGGTCTCGGCCACGCTCGGATTGCGCGCGGCATCCGCATCGGCGCAGTCAGTGGACAGGGACGAGTAGTTGCCGGTCGGGTCGTTGCGGATGATGCGGGCGGCCGCCTCGCTGCAGTAGGTGCCAAGGGCCGTACCGGCGCCGTATCCGTCGTCGTCGCTGTCGATGTAGAAGGCGGACGACGGCAGTCCGTCGTCAGCGGTGCCATCGCAGTCGTCGTCGATGCCATTGCAGGTCTCTGCAACGCCAGGATTCAGGGCCGCACCACTCCCGTACGTGTCGTCGCAGTCGTTGTTGGTCGCGGAACGGCCGGAAGGCTGGCTGCAGAACGGGGAGCCCGTCGTATCCGACTGGCTTCCGTAGCCGTCCCCGTCTGCATCGTTGTAGAAGGTCTGGAGGTCGCCGGCCCCTGCCGCGATCACCTCGGCCTCGTCGTTATAGGCATCGCAGTCGTTGTTTGTGCCCAGGTTCGCGCAGGTCTCTGGCGCGCCGGGGAAGCGCGATGGATCGCTGGGGCCACAGTCATCGCTGGTAGTCGAGTAGTTGCCAGTCGGGCTGCTGAGGCGCACGCGTGCCGCCGCCTCGCTGCAGAAGGTGCCGACCCGCGTACCCGCGCCGTAACCGTCGTCGTCGGCGTCCGCGTAGTAGTCGACATTCGACTGGTTCTCGTCGATGCCGCTCGAGCAGTTGTTGTCGATGCCGTCGCACACCTCCGCCGCGCTGGGGTTCACGTAGCGGTCGTTGTCGTTGCAGTCATTTCGGTCGTTGACGTAGCCGGGCCAGTTCGATGCGCAATCGATGACGAACTGCGGATGGAACACATTGACGTCTCCGTAACCGTCGCCGTCCACGTCCCGATGCAGCACAAACGGGGTCTGATCATCGCTTGCGCCTGCGTTGTCGCAGTCATTGTTTGTGCCGACGTTGCTGCACAGCTCCGGCGCGCCGGGGTACACATCGTTCGCCCCGTCATCACAGTCGGTGCCGCCCGATGCGGTCGAGCAGTAGTCGTCGCCATCTGCGTCGACGCCACTCGTGATGCTTCCGGCGTTCAGTTCATTCGGGCACGGGTGCGGCGGAACGCTCGTCGATGCGCTTGCGCCCCGCACCATCGCCAGCATCGCGACCGCGGCGAATAGCGCCACGATCAGCGGACCCGACCATGAGGTCGAGCTCCGATCCTGGATCCAGCCAAGATTGTTCCAGTGCTGGCGCGGTGTCCTGAACATCTCTGGAGTCCGGCTCAAGGGAACGAAATCGCCGGCGCTACGGCCGACTTGCCCCTCCGGCACACGGACGGAGGCAGCTTGTTCAACATAATCCCGTGCTCGCGACACGGAAGTAGTTTTGAATCTAGGGAGCGGAAGTCGTGGGTTACTTGAGAGAAATGTGCCATTGGCGGTGCCGATAAGTAGGGATCGGGAGTGGGACAAGCCTCGGCATCGACCCATCCGGAGGGCGACTTGCGGTAACTTCCCCACTTCACGGGCGATTAGCTCAGCTGGCTAGAGCACACGCATCACACGCGTGGGGTCACTGGTTCGAATCCAGTATCGCCCATTCCCGGATCACGCAGCAGGTCGCTCGCGCGGATCTTGCGCATCGACATCATCCGCCGGGATGGCCTAGGTGGCGCGCCGAATCCGAACCCGAATCCTCTCGAGCTCTGCGGCGTCGATCAGGTCCTTGGGCCTTCCGGCGGCCCGCTTGTTCGCGATGAGGTCATCAAGCGATATCACGGGTACCGCAACCCCGAACACATCCTTCATGGCCGCACGCGTTTGGCACGGACCGAACTCGACGCCCGCCGGAGCTGTGATCAGCTCGATGCGCATCGGCGGATACCCCATGCGCAGGATCTTCCCTGGCGTCGCGAGCGCGCGCGCAGCGTCGTCCGTCGGGTTGAACCCACAATCGCGTAGCGCTGCCAGCACACGCTCGACGTTCGCAGGAGACACCCCGATCCATAGATCGAGGTCTGCGGTTGCCCTCGGGTAGCCATGCAGTGCTACCGCGAATCCCCCAATCAGCAGATACTCGACTTCATGCGCCGTCAGCGACTTCAAGAACTCGCGCAAGTCGTCCGATGACCGCTGCTCGTCCATAACAGGCCTCCCTGCAGAGCTGAAGCGCGCGGAGTCGCTCCTGATCGGACTTGTCCAGCCAGAAGTCGGCGTCCGGATCGACCTCCTCCATCGAACCGATGCGGATGACCCGATCCAGCGATGGACGCCGACCCGCAGCAGAACGCGCATCGTGCATGCCGCGATCCTATCACCCACCGTTGCGGTGTCTCATAGGCTCGACGCCGCTTTGTCCGAAGGCCTTGGCATTGTTCGAATCCGGTGTCGCCCACCGAATGATTGAGCACTGGGTTGCGCTGATCTGCACGATTCAGCGCAACCCTGCCGCGGATCTGGGATTTCAGCGCGTTGCCGGCGCAGGCCTCCTTCCGCTCTACGCGTAACTCGCAGCTGCGGTCTGCTGTGACGACGGCCATGTCGACGCGAAGACTCCGCAGCTCCTCAACCAGCATGGCTGAATGAAAGTGCGCTGGCGGCACGACCGGGTCGTAGGCATCGCACGGCAGCGGGACGATGGTCGCATCGGGCACCAGTCGCTCCGCCAACGACACCAGCGCAGGCTTCACGACGAGCACAAGGACGTGACCTGCTGCAGCAACCGCCTCGAACAGCGGCTGCCGCAGGACAAGATCACCCATTCCATCAGGATTCAGGAAGGCGATCCGACGGCGATCGGCGCTCAAGGTTTCGATAGGTCGTGTCCGTGCAGTTGCAGGCCGTGGAACTGTCACGGCCTCTTGTCCGTGCGCGGCATGCACTGTACTTGACGACGATCGCGATTTGGCACCGCCTCCACGCGCCGCGAATGGCGGCGCCGGCTAGTCGGGCGCACGCATCCGCCGGCGCTCCGCCCACCGCGCCGCGATGGACGGAGACAGCTCAGCCATTTCCTCATAGACGAATGCGAGGCGCTCCTCCACCCGTGCGACGACCGTGGCGTGCACCTGCTGAGGCTCGCCTCTGAAGATCCGCTCGTGCCGCCTCGGGAACAGCGACTCATCGGCCCGCACGCCGATGATCCGGCAGAATCCCTCGAGAAACGCCCCGGGAGTGTCGCGAATGTCGTCGTACGCGAGCAGGTGCAGCGAGCCCGGCGGCAGCAGGCCGTGCCATCGGCGAATCATCGCCGGATAGTTCGATCGCAACACGAGCGCATCGAGTTCCCGCTCGGGAATGCCGACGCCGGGATCGCATCCGTAGCCCTTCTGGAACGCCATTTTCATGTTCGAGATCGCCCGCTCGACAGGGTCACGCAAGATCAGCACTGCCTGAATCGCAGGCTGCTGCTGCACGACGTGCCGGATCGCCGCGGGCGGCAACGTGCAGTAGTCAGGGCAGATCTCGCCGCAGACCTGGCCAGCGCCGGCGCAGGCGAAGATCGCCCGGTATGCCTCATCGTCGAGCTCGGCACTCGCGCACAGCGCCAGAGCCCTCTCATGGGACATCCGGACGTCGCTCGGCGTCGTCGATCGCTCCAAGTAGGACCGCACCTCCTCCACCTGCCGGAGGCGACTGGCGGCCTCCCACCCATCACGGGAAGGAGCAAACCGCTGGTTCAAGTAGTGCAGCTCCTTGATCGGCGGCACCCAGATGTCCGGGTGATCGCCCACGTTGTCGTGGAGCCAGGTCGTTCCTGCCTTCTGGGCGCCAATGACGAGGAAGTCCGGCATGCGAACAGGGCGATGCGGGGTGGCACTTCCCACAGTGCCGGACTGGTGGCCCTGTCCCTCGGCGCGTGCCGCATCGCCAGGATGGACATCGTCGGCGACCGGCCTCTCGCATGCCACAACGGCCGAGGTCACCTCGGCGGCAGGATCCGATGCGGCACGCCGTCGCGCGATGCGTGACTCGACCTCAGCCGCCTGCGACACCCACAGGCCAGGCACGCGGGACTGGTCGAATCGGGCGTGAAGCGAGCGGAGATCTCCTGCGGCACGATCGAGGTCGCCATCGAGGACACGCTGCCACACGCGGACAAGCTCCATCATGGGCCGACAGCGCGGCGACGACCGTTCCACAAGGCGATCAAGCAGGCCAATCCGCTCGTCTGCACCAAGATCGCGCTCCGCGAGGCGGCGGAGCTTCTCCGCGGGGATGGGCCGGGCCAGAAACCACACGCGGCTCTGGTGCTCGACCAGCTCATCGACGAGCTCGAACTCGTCCGCGAGGTACTCCATGGACACATGGATCTCGGGGTGCCAGCAGTGGTTGAACTCCTTCTGCAGCACCACCGAGCGTCCCGGGACAAGGTGCGGAAAGAAGGTCGAGACGGCGTGGGCGCTGAGCGACTCGCTGCTGGCGATGTCAGCGCACAGCAGATCAATGGGACCCATGTCCCAGGTCGCCTCGAGGAAATCGCCCTTCATCGGCCGGATCGCGGAGGCATAAGGCGCGACCTGCGCCGCGAAGAGGTCTAAGAACGAATCTCCATGCGCGATCACCTTCACGTGCTGCGAGATCACCTCCACGACGTACTGGTCGATCGCCTCAAACCGATCGAACGCATGCACGATGGGTCCCAGGCGCCCCGCGGCGTACGGCGACTCGACAGCGCCTGCAGCCAGGCAGAACGTGCTCGCACCGAGGAAGCTGCCTGCATCAACGATCGCGCCGTCCCGGAGCACCTCCCGCGCGAGCCACCACAGCGCCCGGCGCTCCTCCGCACCGATCATGCCGACCGGGCGGTAGACGCTGCCCGGAGCGCCAGGCACGGCGTTCCACGGCTTGGAGGACATGCGAGCGATGATCGCGGGGATGTCCTGGTTCATCGGGAGGCCTATCCGCACACTGTAGGGCGCCTGCCATCGCAGTCGATCGGCAGGCGCGCGAGACCATTCGGCGGAGCGAAGCATCCCGAGGGAAAGTCCCATCGGGGAACCGACGGCATGATGGCCGCATGTCGGCATGAAGAAGGACCCTACTGGTCCTACGGACTGATCGCAATCCGATGGATCACGTACTCGCCCGGTCCGTTTCCCGGGTCGATCCGGATGGTTCCGTCCAGGGCATCCGCGATCCGCACTGTCACGCTGCTGCGTCCCGAGGTCCCCGGCGCACGGACTGACTGCTCCTCGCACATCTCGGGTCTCTTCGCCGTCTGGTAGTAGACCTGGACCATCCGCTGCCCCGGCAACGTCATGTCAAGCGTCATGGTGGCTCCATCCGGCATCGGCGGCAGTCGTGGCAGCTGGAAGTACGGATCGCTGCCGATGACGCTCAGCCGCACGCCGTCGGTCCCAAGGGATACGGCCTCGATGCCCCGCCCGGCACGGCAGGCGTCCACCAGCTGCTCGGGCAGCAGCACGAGCTGCTCCTTTCGCGCGGGCGGAATCATGGCCCCCACGGGCGCCACAAGCAGCCGTCCGGCGATCTCGAACACGACCGCATCGGGGCGATACGTGTCGACGAGTCCCTCGACAGCCTGCCCGCCGTCGGCGCCGAAGTGAAAGTAGTGCTGGTACACCACGGTGCCGAAGCTGCTGTTGAAGTAGCGCGTCAGCCAGTCCGTGAACGAGTCGCCGAGCACAAGCACCGTACCGGTCCTCTCCGGATTGGTGACCACCGCGCTCCGCATGTCCGTCAGCCGGATTGGTCGTGCCACGGGTAGCCGCTGGACCGTGCTGTCGCCAATCAGCCGCAAGTCAACGGTGCCGCGGAAGACGGAGTCGCGGATGCCCGCCGTCTCGCTTGGCGCCGATGCGTCCGGACCCACGAGGCGGGACAGGTCACCGTTCTTCGACATGGTCGGCACGAAGTCACCGAGTTCGGCCTCGAACGCGCCCCTCACGCCCAACGCATCAGCGATCTCCTGAAATCCAACATACGAACCCCAGTCATTCCAGTGCGAGTCATTCTTGTGGTAGAGGAGCAGGTCGGAGGACCGCTTTGCCGCGAGCATGGCAGGGCGAAGGTCGATCACGCGCAAGCCGCCACGGCCTGCCCGCATCACCTGGTCGGTCGGCGTCAGGCCTCCCCCCCTCAAGTAGATGGGCAGGTGCTCGCCGTACACGGACGGCTTTTCCGGAACGATGACCGCCACGAAGGGGATGCCGCGGCTCGCCAGCAGCTCGTGAATTGACATCCAGTACCCGATGATCGCCGAAAGCTCATCGTCCGAAAGCTGGCGAAGGCCGCGATGCTGGTCAATGCCGCGCTCGCTCGAATTGCCAAGGAACCACCAGCCGTCTGAACCAACGACCACCCGGTCCGGACGCTGCGGCACGCCCAGCGAGCGCCGCAGCGATGCGGCGAGGGCAATCCATTCGGCTCTGCACGCCATCCGGTCGCTGCAGTACCCCTCGATGGACTCGAACATCGCCTTGAGTGCCCTCCGGCCTGTGCCCATGGGCGCCAGCTCCGACGGAGACCGCTGCTCCTCAGCCGCAAGCCGCTCGGCCGGCGTGACACGAAAACCAAGCGCGCTGCCTACTGGCACCGCGGCGATCGCCGCGCAGAAGGTCAGTGTGTAGAGCCAGTCGAGGAGCCTGCTCATGCCTAGAAGCGGAAGTAGATGAAGGGGTTGTAGCTGCCGGAGACGAGGTGTCCCACGCTCAGCGCCATGATGGCAAGAATGCTTGCCAGCCACGCGAGCTCCCCCGCCGCGCGGGGCGCACCCGTGAGCCGCTCGACGCGAGATCGAAGCCACGGCACGATCGGGGTCGAGAGGGCCACGCCCACGAGCATCATGACCATCGCGTCGGGCAGCATGTACTCGCGGAAGGACCTCACGCTCTCTGACTGGTGCGGCACAAGCGCGGCAAGGTAGGACCCAGCGTGGGCCATGCTCTCGCAGCGGAAGAGCACCCAGCCCAACATCACCACGAGCAACAGGTACGCATGCTGAACCGCGGCAGGGCATCGCTCCAGCCACGAGCCGAGCCGGGTCCTCTCAAGCGAGATGAAGACCCCATGGAACAGCCCCCAGACCACGAAGTTCCAGCTGGCGCCATGCCAGAGCCCGCAGGTCACGAACACGACGAGCAGGTTGCGCCAGGTTCTGGCCTCCGAGCCGCGGCTGCCGCCAAGCGGGATGTACACGTAGTCGCGGAACCATGTCGACAGGGTGATGTGCCAGCGACGCCAGAAGTCGCGCACAGATGCCGCGACATACGGGTAGTTGAAGTTCTCCGGGAAGCTGAAGCCGAACATCTTGCCCAGCCCGATGGCCATGCACGAGTAGCCGGAGAAGTCGAAGTAGATCTGGAGCGTGTATGCCAAGAGCCCAGCCCACGCGATGCCCGGGGCAAGATCGCCGGGCTGAAGGCCGAAAGCCTGGTCGGCAACCGCAGCCATCGGATTCGCGATGAGCACCTTCTTTGCGAGGCCGCCGACGAATCGCCGGACGCCATCGGCGAACTGGGCCGCACTGCGGCATGGATGCGCGATCTGCCCCTGGATGTCCGCATAGCGCACGATCGGGCCTGCGACGAGCTGGGGAAACATCGTCACGTAGGTCGCGAAGTCGAGCAGCCTTCGGTTGGCTGCCACATGGCCCCGATACACGTCGATCGTGTAGCTCATGGTCTGGAACGTGTAGAAGCTGATGCCCAGCGGCAGCGCGATTCGGACCAGCCCGTCCAGGCGAAGGTGCCCGAGACCCATGGCGTCGAGCACAGCGATGACGTTCTCGGCCATGAAGCCCGCGTACTTGAAGCAGCACAGCAGCGCAAGGTTCGAGACCACGGAGACCGCAAGCCATCCACGCTGCCATCGCGTGCGCGATCCGCCGGGCTCAAGCGGACGCGCCGTCCCCGCGCGCCAGGCACCGGCGATCATGAGGCCGCAGACGTAGTCGATCGCCGTGGACGCCACCATCACGAGGATCAGCCAGTTCTCCCCGTAGAAGTAGAACGCGAGGCTCGCCACCAGCAGCACCGGAAGGCGAAGCCGCGAAGGCGCTGCGTGGAACAGGAGCAGCGTCGCGGGCAGGAACAGGAAGAGGAATGCGATGGAGCTGAAGACCATGCGGGCGGGCAGCTGCGCGTGCTGTCGGCGGGCTTCCTCGAACTGAGGGGTCGGAGGCGCTGCGTGCCGAAGTTACCGCCGCGCTGAAGGCGGCTGGGGCCGTGGCACTGCCATGACCTGAGTCAGGACTGCAGGCCCCATGCCAAGCAAGCGCCTCCACTTTCGCCGCGAGTTTGACCGGCTTACGGGTGGGCACCTCAAGGTCTGGCACTACTTCCAGCACGCATGCTGCGCGCCAGGATGGCACGCATCGATCCACCTCGCGGAAGCTGAAGGCCACAGAACGCCATCTCCATGGAGTGCAGTTCCGGAGCGGCATGAGGATCGATGGGACCCCGACGGCGCAGACGCCCTGTTCATTGCCGGCATGGACTGGCTCGCCGTGCCCAGCGCCCACCCTAAGCCGGTGATCAATCTGATCCAGCACATCAGGCACGCTGTTCCGGGCGACCCGCGCAGGCAGTTCTTGAGTCGCGCTGCAGTGCGCATCTTCGTCAGCCCGCAGGTTGCGGAAGCCATCCTTGCGACGGGCATTGTGAATGGCCCGGTGATCACGATCCCGAACGGGATTGACGCATCGGAGCTTCCCGTGCCCACGTGCGAGCGGGACATTCAAGCGCTCGTGTTGGGCTACAAGGATGCCGAACTTGCTGCGAGCGTGCGCGACGAGCTTGCACGGCGCGGCGTGCAGGTGCGGTGCCTCCTCCACCCAGTGCCCCGGACGGAGTTTCTCGACCTGCTCGCTCGCGCCGAATGCGTGGTGACGATTCCGCACGAGCACGAGGGCTTCTACCTGCCCGCTCTTGAGGCGATGGCCCTCGCCGCGATTGTCCAGTGCGTGGAGGAGGCCATCCGCATGCCAGCGCTCACCCGACGCGCGATGCTCGACCGCGGCCGTGATACCGCGAGGTCCATGGATATCGCGCACGAACGCTCATCGTTTCACCGGTTACTCGGAGGTGTTGCGGCGGCCCTGCCGCGGTGACCGACTCCGGCGCGAGCCAGCGCGCCAAGCGCAGGCGCCACACCGAGCCGCTCGCGCAGCTAGGGCCGCGAGCTTTGGCCGGGGCGCCGATTCAGGTGCGGGAATGGGACGCTTGGGCACGGTTTGCCGAGGAATCCGCAGAGCTCAGGCCAACCGTCGCCAGCTTCCCAGTCGACGACGAGCAGCGCGTCGGGGCGGTCGCGAAAGTAGTTGAACACATCCGCCTGATGGCGGCAGAGGCGGTCCTGAAGCTGGCCTGTAGTGGCTACCCTGACGTCAAGCCCGTACAGAAATGAGCGAATGCCGGCGAGGTACTCGGTCGGCTCGCCCTCACCCGAGAGCATGGCGAGGTAGCTGCTGAGCCAGCGGTCCGGATCGCGCGTGGTGAGCACGAATCTGCTGCCTGGAAATGCCTGGTCCAGCTCGCGGAAGAGGCGCGTCCATGGCCAATCCGAAAAGCTTTCGTGGGCGGCAGCGAGAAGCATCACTCTGTCGAGTTGTCCGCGAGCGATGTCTGGCACCAACGACAGGTTCCGCCCGTAGTGGTTGTATCCAAGGCTGCGAAGGCACTCCCCAAGGGTCGTTGTTCCCGTCTTCGCCCACCCGACGCCGAACACCTTCGAACTGCCCGACGCGCTTGGGCCGGTCACGAACTGCACCCTATCCGGTAATGTCGCCACGGATGCTTCACTTCGTCGGCATCGGCGCCCAGAAGGCGGGCACGACGTGGCTCTACGAGATGCTGCGCCAGCATCCGGAACTTTCCTTTCCTGCGGGGAAGGAGGTGCATTTCTGGGACAAGCACCGTCATCGGGGCATCTCGTGGTATCAGGCGCTCTTCGATACGGAGGACGGACGCATTCACGGCGAGATCACTCCGGCATACTCCGCCCTGCCGCGCGACGTTATCGCGGAGATAGCCATCGCGCTCCCTCACCTCAAGATGATATTGATCATGCGCAATCCGATCGACCGGGCGTGGTCCGCCGCGAGAATGGCGATGCATCGCGAGTCACGCGCGCCCCACGAGGTGTCCGACGATTGGCTTGTACGGCAGTTCCGGGATCCCGACTCCCTGGCGCGAGGGGACTACGAGACATGCATTCGCAACTGGCGGTCTGCATTCCCCGAGGGTCGGCTGCTCGTGCTCACCTTCGATCAGCTTGCTGCGGATCCTGCGGGCCTGGTTGCACGGTGCTTCAGTCACCTTGGCGTCGAATCCAGCTTCGTGTCCGCGATGCGCGGGCTCTTCACCCCGGTGCACGCCGGCACCGACGAGCCGCTTCGTCCCTCGCTGCGTGCCGAGCTCCAGGCGCTCTACTCGCATCGCATCAAGTCGCTCGAGCGCTACCTTGGAGCCGACTTCGGGGCCTGGATGGAGTGAGTGCCGGCCCCGGCACGACTGCGCGCGCCAACATCGCCACCGATGGTCATGGACCTCACCCGCAGGTGCCTCTTCATCCACGTGCCCAAGTGCGCGGGCGAGAGCATCACGCAACTGCTCCTGGACCCGCGCAACGGCGGGCGCCTTGCACCGTACTGGGCCAGTGACCTTGCGATGCAGCTCGACTTTCCGGCGCACGTGCGGCAGGTCTACGGTCGCACCCCGCCTCCCAAGGGAACGCTGAGCGACTGCTGCCACTGCCTCCAGTCGGGGACTTCGCATGCGGGCGTCCGCCGTGTCCTGCGATTCGAGCGCCTGCAGGCGGAGTTCGCGGCACTAGCCTCCCGGCGAGTCGTGGGAGTGCACTTCGCGCGGACGCTCCGCGAGTTTGGCTACGAGTTCTGAGCGGCAATCAGTCGGCAGCGAGCGTGATGCACTCGAACCGGCGCTGAAGCGACGCCTCATGCACCGCACGGTTCTTGCCGAACCTCGTATCCGAGAGAATCGTCGGTATGCCGAGCAATCCCGCTGCGATCGCGACATGGAGCCGGTCGGTGCGCACCTCGGAATGCACCGCAATGGCGGCCAGGAATGTGCATGCGAGCGCGTAGATCGATGCCACCGTGGCGAGAGGCGGGTCAGCAAGGACCGACACGTCAAGCGAATCCGGCGCATGCGGGCGGGCTGACTCCAGGTCGCCACGAAAGGCCGAGAGCGAACGGCGCTCGGATCGCTGCGCGATGGCCTCACGGAGCTGGCGAACGGCGCTGAAGGGGTCCTGCGACAGGTCAAGCCCGATCGCCATGTCGTGGGCTGGAAGTGCGCGCACCTCCGCGAAGCGCTGCATGTGCCTGAGGGACTGTGCATCCCTGCAGAAGACCGTGACCTCGCCCACAGACCGCCAGAAGGCCTCGTGCCCGCTGCAGGACTGAGGCAGGACGACCACTGGCGCGCCAAGACCGATGAGGGAACGCACGCACTCGATTCCCCCTTGGTACTGTGGCACAAGGCTGCCGCCGCCTCCGAAGGCGAGGACATCGGACGAGATCACTTCACGGCGCCGGCCCCTGATGAAGTCCCACGGGACCCCTGCGCGCTCGAGTCGCTGGATTGTCGCCGCCGCGATCAGGTTGTCGCCGAGGTTGCCTCCGTTCGGGAGGAACAGGCATCGCCCACCCGGCCCGAGCCGCGACGCGATGTGCTCTACAGGGTCATGCACCTGCTGCGGAGCTCCACGTTCCTGCGATTCTTGCCATGACTTCCCCCGCCGCATCGTCCGAGACCTTGCGCACGAACAGCTTGCCGTTGCGCAGGGCGGGGATCTGCTCCGCCGCGGAGAAGACAGCAGGCGCAGGGCTCCCGGTCATGTCCGCGAGCATGGGGCTGGTGAATGACCGCGCGGCGAGCTTCGCTCGGTTCGCGTAGAGCGTATGGAATGCCTGCTCGTCGGGGATCGCCGAAAACTCGAATGACTCGCGCACCCACTGGTTGCACGATAGCTCCGAGAGCAGCGCGGCGAGTGTGGCACGCGAAAGGCTCCACCACTGGGATCCCCCCCACACTTCTGCGAACGGGAACTTCCCGCGCTCGCGCGCGCGCGCGAGCCTGGCCATCGCATCCAGCATGGCCTCGTCGACGCCGCGTCGGCCCAGGTCCACCGGACGCACGCTGGTGGCGCCCGAATCCATGTAGTACCAGCCGAGGTACCGGTGCAGGAATGGCGGGTTTCTCCGCGACATCGCCACGTCAATCCTGTCGGGCTGCGCGCGCAGCTCCCGGCAGATCTCGTCCGCAGGACGGAGCGGGAGCGTGTCATCGGACACGAGCGCGAACACGGATGCGCTCGCGTCCTGCAGCGCCTGCCGTGCCGCAGCCTCCGTCGCGCGAATCATGCTGAACCCGCCCCAGTAGACCTCGTGCCGCTCTTCAGTGAACGTAAGGTTGGTGGGCCAGCGCCTGCCCGCGACGAAGTCCGCATGGTTTGCCTTCAGGTCCAGATGCACGTGGATCCTGAACCGGGGGTCGTCCAACTGCCACGCGAGCTGCTCGAGGACACGCGGCGCGTGGCAAGCCAGCACCAGCACCGCGACCGTGCCAGTGCAATCCGGGTCAGGGCCATTCGCGCTCATGGATGGCCGGCACACGTTTCATCACCCATCATGCTCTCGTACGGAGTTCCGCGAAGAGCTCTCTCCACGTCGCTGAGGTTCTCGATCAGCGCGCCCACCCGATCAGGGAGGATCTTGCGCACCGGCGACCTCAGCGCCGCCCTCGGGACGCCCAGAAAGTCCTGGAGCTCGCCAAGTGCCGGGCCTCGCTCCATGCAGGAGTCCTCGTACGCGATCTCGAGCACGGGGTGGTCCCTGAACGCCTCCTGCAGCGCGCGGTCCACTTGGCGGACCTTCTCAAGATCCGCAA
>JBIIIL010000030.1:0-16428 GCA_044234825.1 Phycisphaerales bacterium | reverse complement strand
ACTGGCCCCAGTTCCTCATGCAGGAAGTCGCGGGGGACATCAACGCAGAGCTGTTCGTCACGAACTACAGGTTCCGCGGCGCGATCGATCCGCGCGACATGTGGAGCCGCAACCTGGTCACGAATGGCGTGCGCAAGCTGTGCCTGAGCTCATTCTGCAGCGACAGCCTCCAGGATCTGGGAGTGCCAGGTTCGCAGTGTGCCGTGGTGGCTCCGGGATACTCCCCTGAGATCGAGTCCCTGCCGTCGCGCGGCGAGCCTTTGCCGACGGGCCCGCTGCGCAGGCTCCTGGTGGTGACGAACTCGCATGACCTTCACCGGTACGGGACTGACATCCTGATCCCGGCGCTCGCCAGGGCATTCCGGCCGCAGGATCCTGTCGAGATCCACATCAAGGACTACGGCGCCTCCGCGGGGTCGCGCGAGCTCCGCAACCTGATCGCAGCGCAGCCCTCGTTCCCGCGTGTGGTGTGGCACGAGTCCTTCCTGCGCAAGGCAGACCTCATGCGGCTGTGCAGCACGATGCATCTCATGGTGTGTCCCTTCCGCGGGGAGGGGTACGCCATGAAGATCCTTGACGCGATGGCGGTTGGCCTTCCGGTGATGATGCCTGCGTTTGGAGGCCCGCAGGAGTACGCCCCAGCCGGAAGCTTCCTGCCACTTGACTTCGACGAGGTGCCGGTGGGGGAGTGCTACGACACGCAGCACTATCTCGTAGGTCCGGGCGCGTACTGGTGCCAGGTGCATGAGGAGTCCCTGGTCCAGTCACTTCGGTCGTACCTCTCCGATCCGGTGTCTGCACACGCTGCAGCCGCCGCCGCGCGGGCCCATGTCTTCGGGCGCTTCACGTGGAGAAGCGCCGCTGCCTCGCTTGTGCGGGCGTTATCGAGTTGGCGTGACGACCTTGACGCGCGAAGGGCGCACCGGCGCAGGCCCGCCACCGTGCCGGTGTCGGTCATCATCCCCACAAGGGACCGGCCACGGGAACTCGCGAAGACACTCGCTGGATATGCGGCGCAGCGCGACCAGTCGTTTGAGATCGTCCTGGTCAATGACCATGGCGACGGCAGGGCGGTCCGGGAGGTCGCCGGATCCCTCGCCAAGGATCTCCGTGTGCGGGTGATTGACAACATCGGCCCCCCGGGTCCGGGCGCCGCGAGGAATCTCGCGCTCGCGGAGGCGAAGGGGGAGGTGTTCCTCGTCACCGGGGACGACACCGTTCCCGCGCCCGACCTGATCGCGCGGCACCGGGCGGCGCACCAGCGGCACCCTGAAGTTGAGGCGGCATTCGTCGGCAAGGTCGAGTGGCACGCCGAGATGGGCCAGAGCTGGTTCACCGACCACATCGTCGGCGCTGGTGCCCAGCAGTTCGACTATCGGGGGCTTCGCGACGAGCAGGAAGTGCGATTCGATCAGCTGTACACCTCCAACGTCTCCTGGAAGCGGGGGCTCACGCAGGATCTCGAGCAGGTGTTCAGCGAGTCCTTCCGCTTTGCCGCCTACGAGGACGTCGAGCTGGGCTACCGGCTCTCGAAGCGTGGGCTCAAGTTGCGCTTCCTCGCCGATGCCGTCGGGCACCACCTCCACCCAATGACGATTCGATCGTTCCTTGGGCGTATGCGACGCGTCGGGAACATGCGCACCGTGCTGGCAGCGATGCATCCTCCGCTCATCGGCAGCGATGGCCTCCGCTTCTACGAGGAGCTCGAAGTGGCTCGCCGCTGCTGTCCTGCGCCCGCTGGTGCATCAGAGATCCTGCCGTGGGAGAGCGCGCTCGAGCCGCTTACGGCAACGCTGGAGCGTCTCGATGCGTGGGTGGCATCGGCGAAGCCACTTGCGGGCGCCGCTGCGAGGCAGATCCGGGCGCTTGAGGAGAGCGTCATGGCAACCCGACTCGCGCTCTTCGACGAACTGTGCGAGACGAGCTTGCAGATCGGGCAAGCGGAGGAGTGGGCACGCGGTTCATCCGACCAGTGCTGGGCAATGTCGTGGATTGCGACGCTGCGAATGGCGCAGATGCAGCGCGGATCAGGGGGCGCGGTCGTCGCGATGGAGGCGCCCGAGCGACTGAAGGATGCGCCGACTCGGCTTCCGCTGCTCGCGAGAGTCGGCAACTGGATCCACGGGGCGCGTCGTCGCCTGAGTGGCGTGCCTAGGCGGCGATAGGCACCTGACGTGGCACGCGCGGGCTCAGCAGGTTCAGGCGGGCGGCCGACGGAGGACCCTTGGCGGCTGGTCTACCCGCCGGGTGGCATCGGACTCGTCTGGTCGCCCAAGTCGGCGTGCACTACGGCCCTCCTGTGGTACCTCGCGCACATTGGCCATCTCAAGGATGCGATCGCCTTCAACAGCTGGCCCCACGAGTATCGGATGAGGGTGCTGCCGGTGCTTGACGAGTACAGGAGGTGGAGCAGGGAGTGCAACGTCTCGCATTTACGGTGGGTGCGTGTCATTCGGTGTCCGTATCGTCGGGCGGTGAGCAGCTATCGCCACGCGCTTCGATATGGCTTCGAGAACGATGGGCTGCACAAGTTCCTCGGGCTGCGCGTCGCGGAGAGGGGATTTTCCTTCGTCGAGTTTCTCGGGTACTTGAGGGTCATTGACATCGAGTCCTGCGATCCTCACCTGAAGCGGCAGTACCACAGTTTCGAGTCCGGCATGCCTGCAGCCCATGTCATCAACGCGGACAGCGAGCCGCTGCTGAAGGCACTATGCGACTTCGCTGACCCTGGAGAGGCGGCACGGCTGCTGCTCGAGGCCCAGATCGACCGCCTTGCCCACACTCATCACGCGCGACGTGTCGTGCGGCAGCATGACTGTTCCTGCGAGGTGTTGGACGCTTCGAGCACCATCGGTGAGTGGCCGGACTACAGCGCATTTCTCAATCGGACGACGCGCGGCGACATACAAGCCATCTACCGCACGGACTTCGAGAAGTTCGGCCCCTTCCTGTGATGGCGCTCGTGGGGCGTGAACCCCGAAGCGGGCGCCTGCGCTGCAGCACCGCCACGCACCAAGGTCCCGCTTGACATGCCCCAACTCCCATGACGGGTGGACCGACCGGAGCGACCCTGTCACGGGGACTTGAGCCGTTGCCGCTGCCAGACCATCACCCTGAACGTCGCCGCCGTCGTGCAGCCTGCCTCCCGGGATTCGGCATCCAACCAAGGGGCTGCGACGAATCCCTGAGTCATGAACCCGCTTCGCTCGGCACCATCGACGCTCGTCGCCGCCCTCCTGGCATGCACGCCCTTGGCCACTGCGGCGGAATCGAACCTTGAGTTCGACAGCGGTACCCAAGGCTGGCAGACTGTGCTCGATGGCGTGATGGGTGGTCTGTCGACCGGTCGGATCGAGGCGGGCAACGGTGGCACCATGAAGTTCTCGGGCGAACTCTCGCTCGAGAACAACGGCGGCTTCTCGCAGGTCCGTACGTCGGTCCCCGAGGGGCTATTGGCAGGTGCGCGCGGGATTCTCCTTCGCGTGAAGGGCGACGGCCGCACGTACCAGTGCGACCTCCGCTCCTCGCAGCTGCGGCTCATGGCCGGCGCCTACCAGCGCACCTTCCCGACGGTGGCCGGCGAGTGGACCGAGATCGAGCTGCCCCTCGGAGACTTCGTCGCCAACAGCTTCGGTCGGCGCGTGCGCAACGCACCTGAGCTCGATCCTGCCACCATCGAGTCCGTCGGGATCACCCTCGCCGACAAGAAGGAGGGGCCGTTCGCCATCGAGGTCGACTGGATCCGCCCGACGGGCAAGGCGTCGGCGGATCTTGCGTCGGCGGGTTCGCTGGCGTCCGTTGCAGCTAAGGCCAACCTGACCACGCTGCTCGCGCTCGTCAAGGCCTCCGGGATCGAGCTGCCGAGCGGCACCAAGGTGACGATCTTCGCGCCCACCAACGAGGCGTTCGCCAAGCTGCCGAAGGAGAAGGTCGAGTTCCTGACCAGTGCCGCGGGCAAGGCCACGCTGCAGGCGATCCTGAAGCATCATGTGGTGGGCCAGGCGGTTGGAAGCGCATCGGTGCTTGATCGACGCAGGCTGACCGCGCTGTCTGGGCAGTCGCTCGACATCGATCCGGCGTCCTTGACCATCGACGGTGCCCGGTTGGTCGCGACGGACGTCGCCTTCGACGGTGGCCTTGTGCACGTGATCGATGCCGTCATGGTTCCCGAGCTGCGGAGCATCGAGGAGATCGTGGCTGAGGATGCGCGCTTCGAGACCCTGCGCGCAGCCATCCGGGCCGCCGAGCTCGGATCCTTGCTCGGCGCGCAGAACCCGGGCCCATGGACGCTGCTTGCGCCCTCGAACGAGGCGTTCGGCGCAATCCCGGCCGAGTCCCTGAAGGCGCTGCTTGCGGATCGACCCGCACTCACGGCCGTGCTCGGCGCACACGTGCTGCCGACGATGATCCGGCGCGAGGAGATGCTCGCGCAGGGCTCGGCGCGGACGCTGCCCGGCAATGGGAGCGTGCGCTTCGCTCTTGATTCGGGTGCCATCACGGTCGAGGGCGCACGGATCCTGGTCGCCGACATCGAGGCGTCCAACGGGATCATCCACGTGATCGATCGCGTGCTTCCCGCGCCGGTCGCGAAGACGTCCGGCGAGACCGCCACAATGCCGGAGCGCGCACGGCGGGCCGCGGCGGTCCTGGAGCTTGCGATCGAGCGCGGCGTGCCGCGATTCAATGCGGGCGACGAGGCGTCGTGCGCGGAGCTCTACGAGCTGGCGATCACCTCGGTGCTTCTCCTGGGCTCCGACGCACTGGATGATGGCGCCACGATCGAGCTGGCGAACGCCCTCAAGCAGGGCGCGAACCATCAGGATGCCGCCGAGCGCGCCTGGACCTATCGCCGTGCGATGGACCGCGCGCTGGGCAGGATGGCGGAACTCGCGAAGTCGGCGGAGTGAGTGGGGCCGTGTCTGGCGCGCGAGCCCTGATCACCGGGATGAGCGGCACCGTCGCGCCGGCGCTGGCTGGGGAACTGCGTGAGCGGGGGACAACGATAATGGCGTGGGACCGTGCTGCGGTGTCTCCGGATGACGAACGAGCCGTGGAGCGGCATGTCCGCGAGTCAGCGCCCACGACAGTCGTGCACTGCGGCATGGGCAATCCGCGTTGGGCGGAGCACATGGCCGAGTGCTGCGGCCGAATGGGAATCGGATTTCTCTTCACGAGTTCAGCGTCTGTGTTCGGACCTCATCAGTGGGGTCCGCACGGCGTGTATGCGGTGCCCGAGCCGCACGACGACTACGGCCGCTACAAGCTGGAGTGCGAGCGCCGTGTGCTGGCGGCCAACCCAACGGCGTGCGTCGTCCGGCTCGGCTGGCAGATCGCGCTTGGGCCAGGTGGCAACCAGATGGTGGAGTACTGCATGCGTCGCCAGCGCGAAGATGGCCATGTCGGCGCGAGCAAGGACTGGTTCCCGGCGTGCTCGTTCCTCGCAGACACGGCCAGAGTGCTTGCGGACCTGCTGGAGCGGCCATCTCGCGGTCTGCACCAGCTTGACGGCAACCCCGGATGGGACATGCATCGCATCGTGTGCGCGTTGAACCGCGTCATGGGTGCGGGCTGGGACGTGCGACCGACCAATGACCTGCGCATGAACAACATGATGCGGGATGACCGGCTGAAGTCGGAGTCGATCGAGGTCAGGTTGCGCGGCGGTTGACGGTCCCGCGCAACAGCGCTCAAGCGCAATTGAAGGACCGCTACGATCCGCAAACTCTCATAACTAGTGGACCGATGCGAGCGACCCCGTCACGGTCACGCAAAGGGAAAGGCCGCAGGACGTGGCCTTTCTCTTAGGTATCAGGTTGCGGACAGTGGCTCAGTTGGGGCAGGGACCCCAGCCGCCGAGAACGAACGCAAGATCCTGTGCGTTGACGATGCCGTCACTGTTGATGTCCGCATCGCCACCGCCCTGACCGTTGGTACCCCAAGCTCCGAGGACGATCGCCAGATCCACTCCGTTCACTGCGCCGCTGTTGTTGGTGTCGGCGGCGCACGGTGGCTGCGGCACCACGTCGGCGAAGCCTTCCGGGCCGAACGCTGGCTCGCTGCCGGAGAACTCGTAGGTTCGCAGCACCATCCGGCCATCGATCGGCCCGCCCGTTACCTGCCCGGCGAGTGTCACGAGCGTCGGCGAGTCCGCGTCCGCGAGCACGTTGAAGAGAACGTTGCCTTCGGGAGTGATCGATCCGAGATGGGTGAACGACTCGTTGGACGACCCGTCTGACCCGCTGCCCGAGCCCCAGAAGTAGCCGTTGCGGTAGTTGGTGATCGTGAAGGTGCCCACACCACCCGTGCCGAAGAGCGCGTCGCTCTGGAAGGTCCACGTGGTGCCCAAGGTCCAGGCCCACTCCATCGAGATGAGATCGCCGTTAGGCAGCGGGGTAGGGGGCGTGAAGGTCTTCGGGTCATACGGCAGCATGTACGCCCAGTGGGTCGTGTATGCAGTGCCAGCCTGGCCCGAGATCATCTGCATCTGCATCGCGGTGGTGCCGGCGAACTCCCGAAACTGGCCAATGCCGATGATCGTGCTG
Organism: Phycisphaerales bacterium; assembly: GCA_044234825.1. GTDB lineage: Bacteria > Planctomycetota > Phycisphaerae > Phycisphaerales > SM1A02 > ZLKRG44. Next base: position 9,886 of record JBIIIL010000030.1, on the reverse strand, counting down.
CCATCGGATGTGGACGTGAACCGCATCCGTATCTGGCCCGACTCCGTGGCGATGCCCGCAATCGAGCTGGTTGAGCTGAACGAGAACTCTGGCGTCACGTAGAAGGTCGCCTGCGCCGAGCCCGTGAACCGGCCGTCCACCGCCGTGCCAAGGCTCCATAGCGTCTGATCCCACAGCACGATCGGCGGCGGCGCGATGAAGCTGTCAGTGCCCGTCATGTACGCGAGCAGGTTCTCCTTCGGCACGTACCAGTGCGAGTTCGAGAGCAGCCGGTCCCAGCTGCTTGCCGACGCGCTTGCGGAGATCGCCACGGCGACAGCAATTGGGATCGTGATGCGCATGGTGGATTGTCCGCGGGAACCGTGCCATGTCAATGAATGTGAGACACTTTTGCGCATGAGGTCGCTGCCTAGGGCACGTTACTGGTGGGTTCCTGCTCAGGTGACATGGGTGCGATGCACAGGCTCGCCGCCCAGAGGGGACTTGCGCCGTCAAGAAGCAGTCATGGCGCCCTCGAGCCCGACCGCCACGACATCGAGATTCCAGAGGAGCCGGAAGAAATCGCTCAGGGCCGCTTCGCGCCCGGCGGCATCGAGCACTCCGCACGGGGCGCATTCAACGCGGTGAGCCAGTACGTGGACTGGGAGCGCCCGACTCGTGGCGGCAATGGCCGTGCAGGAGACGAGCGGCGGTTTCAGAGTGCGCTGCTCGGTCCAGGCGCGGAGCTCAAGCGCAGGGCGTTCGCCTTGGCGGCCTCGATGGCCGCAGGAGGACGCTGACCATGTGCAGGCGTTGCGTCAGTCGCGGTGGAGGTGGCGGTGGCGACTGCTCGAGCGGTCAATCGCCGGATGGCCGTCTGTGGATGGGTGATGCGGGCACTGGCGTGGTGCAGGGGCAGGCGATCTGTCGCTGCCAACGACTTGTTATGTAGTCTCTATATCGCAAGCCCCATGAGTGTTCCGCCGATAGTCCCGCTGCAGCAGTTGGGCAACGGTCAGGCAAGACCGGAGTTCTCGGTCATGATTCCCGTCCACAGGCCGACCGCGCACTTTGAGGTGGCGCTGCAGTCGGTGCTCCGCGAGCGGCGTGACCTGATGAATTCGCAGATCGCTGTTGTGGTGGACGGCCCGGAGATGGGCATCGACCGTCGCGTTCGAGCGCTCGACCCCGAGGGCAGGGTGGAGATTCATGCGCTCGGAGGTCCTGTAGGAATTGCCCAGAACCTGAACCGATCCATCGGTCTTGCGCGAGGGCACCTCGTCCACCTGCTCCATCAGGACGACTTGGTGCTGCCGGGCTTCTATGCGCGGATGCGGCGTGCGTTTGAGGCGGCGCCGATGCTCGGCATGGCCTTCTGCAGGGCGATGATTGTCGACGAGGCAGGCGACATGATCAGGCGCACGTCGGTCCCGCGGCTGTGGTCAGGGGTGGTGCGCAACTGGGTGGGCAGAATTGCCACCCGACAGCGAGTGCAGGCTCCCTGCGCAGTGGTCGCGCGGAGCGTCTACGAGCACGTCGGGGGATTCCGGGAAGACCTTCGGTTGGCGCTTGACTGGGAGATGTGGGTGCGGATCGCGGTGCGCTACCCGGTGTGGTGCGAGGTGCGGGCGCTGGCGGCGTACCGCCGTCACGCCGTCAGCACCACGGAGAGGCTCCGCATCGAGGGCGCGGCATGGCCGGACATCTGTCAGGCGATACGGATCAATCTTGAACACTGCCTTGCCACCGGCCACGTCGAGCGCGCATCGGCGAGCGCAGCGTGGTATCGAAGGTCCGCGCTTCGGGAGGCTCGCCGAGAGGCGGCGTTGGGCAGGCACGACCGGGCGGGCGAGATCCTCCGCCAGAGCGAGTCGCTGCTTGAGCTCGTAGCAAGCCAAAGGCTCCGAAACGGGCTCATGAGGCGGGCGACTTCAGTCGGCAGCATGATCGGGGCGCGAGCAGCTCAGCCCCGGTACGGAACCTTCACCTGATGCGGGCGGTGATTCTGGCGCATTTCGACCTGCACGGGCGCATCGACGACTACGTGGTCTCTGCGCTTCGCGAGTACCGGAAGGTCGCGGACCTCCTTGTGCTCGTGTCCGCAGGCGCGACCAGCGTGCCGGGGGATGTGCGGAAGCTTGTGGATCGGTTCATTGCAAGAGAGAACGTCGGGTACGACTTCTGCAGCTGGCGTGAAGGCATTGAGTCGATCGGCTCGCTCGCCGGCCTTGATGAGCTGATCTGCGTCAATGACAGCGTCTACGGGCCAACTCGGCCCCTCGGTCCAGTGCTCGCAGACCCACGAGTGGCGAACGCTGACATGTGGGGAATGTGCCTTTCGCTGCAGGGGACGGCCTTGCGAGATCATCAGGCTGCACCCCATGTGCAGTCGTGGTTCATGGCGTTCAGGCGTCCCGCCCTTGATTCAACTGTGTTCCGCAGCCTCTGGAGCGGCGTGGTGCCTCTGCAGCGCAAGGAAGATCTGATTGACCGGTACGAGATCGGGCTTTCGGAGCAGTTCCAGGATGCCGGATTCAGGCTCGCGGCGATACACGACGTGCGGACAGTCCCGCGGATGGACTGGTCCGAGGCGCGGTCGATGATGTCATGGAGCAGCCCGCTCAGGTCGTTGCGCATGGCGCGCCGCCGAATGCGGCAGGTCACTCGACAGAATCCCACAGAAATGCAGCCTCTTCGCCTTCTACGTCAGGGGGTGCCTTTCCTGAAGTCAAGCGTCTTCCGGGTCAACCACTATCGGCTCGACCTGTCCCTCGTGAGCCGCGAGTTCGAGAGGATCTCGGGCTACGACATGGCTCTTGTGCGCAGGCATCAGCAGCGGCTCTGCGACGCCCAAGGTCCGTGTGGGATTTCCGGCAGGAGGAGGACATGACCCGATGAACCGCAGCGCACGGCAGGTTGTGGCGGTGCTCGGTGCGCATCGCTCTGGCACGAGCGTCGTGGCGAGATCGCTCATGACGCTCGGAGTCAGCCTCGGCGACCGGCTCATGCCCGCGGACCGATTCAACGAACGCGGCTACTGGGAGGACTTGGACATTTTCCGCCTGAACGAGGATGTGCTGTCCGCCCTCGGACACTCGTGGAGGTGTGCGTTCAACATCCCAACCGAATCGTTCGACTGGCTATCCGGTACTGTAATGGAGCGACGCGCGGTGGCTCTCCTTGCCGCGCGCCTGGGGCACGACGTGCCATTTGGGATGAAGGACCCGCGAACCGCAATGCTGATGCCCTTTTGGCGAAAGGCGGTCAGGACCGTAGGAGCCGAAGCGTCCTTTGTGATTGTTGCGCGCCACCCTGATAGCGTTGCTGCCTCACTCGCTCGGCGCTACCGCATGCCTCCCGCATGGGGACACTGGCTGTGGATCTTCCACATGCTTGCATCCATCAAGGGGTCTGAAGGATGTCGGCGTACCGTCGTGCCGTACCCGGCGATCGTGGTGGAGCCTGAGCAGCACGTGCGCCGCATGGCATCGGCGCTAGGCCTCGACGTCGATGAGGCAGCGATGGACGAGTTCCGGAGGGAGTTCCTCGACAGCCAGCTTGTGCGTGCGCCCGATGCGTCGGTCGGTCAGTGGACCGCAGATTGTCCCCAGCTTGCCCGAGAGATCTACTCGGCACTGGATTCCGCCGCGACCGGCGCCGCGCAGCTGGAGCTGTGTCCGGCACTGGTCGCCGCATGGCACAAGGAAGCGATGGACTCCAGTGTGGCCTTCCACATGGCGGGCTGCGGGCTGCCACGCGCGCCGCATCGCCAGCAGCAGCCCCAGCCGATCGAGGGCACTCAATGGCTGATCCCTCGCATCCTCGGAAGGCTGTTCCTGTCGCCCCGCCGCATCATGTGGTCCGCGCGGATACTCCGCAACATGCGCCGTGCGCACGTGATCGACGAGAAGTGGTACATGGCTACGCATCCAAGCGCCCGCCGCAGCGGGGTCGGTGCACGGCTGCACTTCGCAACGTGGGGAGCGTTCGAGGGACTGGTCCCTCAACCGGGGCTTGAGCCGGACGTGTACGTATCGCACAGGCCGCATGTGGCCGCCAAACGAATGCCCGCATCGCTTCACTTCGCGCTGCATGGTCATCGTGATCCGCCGTGGACATGGGGTCATGGGCCGTGGTAGCGGAGACGGCGCGAGGCCCCCAGAACTCGCGGGACGCAGCCCCGGCCATCTCCGCCAGCCGTGCGCAACATCGTCCTTGCTGTCAAGTGGACCGGCCGGTCCTGCGCCGATGTAACTAGCCTCCCGCAAGCTGGATCTGGCCCGTCACCATGCGCACCACCGTCGCATTCGTCTGTCAGCGCGGACCAATCGAGTTCAAGTCCGTGCTGCTCGCAGCCTCATTGCGCGATCGGCTGCGTGGGCAGTACGAGCTTGTTGCCTGCATTCCCGCCCCGCGCAGGTCCTGGGGATCTCCATCGGACATCACCCTGCGCTGCTTGGCTGCCCTCGGCGTACGCACTGCTACCACCCAGAATCCCATCGGTGCCGACTACGCGATCGGCAACAAGGTCGGTGCAGCGGCAGTCCCCACTGACTCCGAACGCGTGGTGCTCCTCGATAGCGACATCATCTGCCTCAGGGAGCTCGTCCTGGACCGCTGCTTCGACGGCGACTTCCGTGCCAAGCCGGCAGATCTCTGCAACTTCCCAGCCACAGATGCGGTCTGGGACCGGCTTTACAGCCACTTTGGCCTGCCAGCCCCGACGGAGCGGTTGTCGGCGACCGTATCAGGGGATGCCATGCGGCCGTACTTCAATGCCGGTGTAGTGGCGTTTCGCACCGGCAGGGGTTTCCCGGAGGCGTGGGCCGAGTGCTGTCGCGAGATTGACCGCGACGTTGGCCTGCCAGGACGGCGTCCGCATCTCGATCAGATCGCGTTGCCGATCGGCGTGGCACGATGCGGTCTCCGATGCACGCCGCTCCCTGACTGCCTGAACTTCCCAGCCCACATGATGCCGATCACAAGTGCGGTACCTGTACTGTGTCACTACCACAGTCCGAACGTGCTGCGCCGCGAGCCGAGGCTGGTGCGCAGGGTGACGGAGCTCTTAGAGCGGCACTCGGCGCTGCGCGAGGTGTTGGCTCGATCATCCTGCCGAGAGGTGCTGGTGCCGGTCCTTCCGACGCCCGTGCCCCGACCTCCCGCTCTGTGGATGCTCAGGCGCGCCGTCAAACTCCTGAGTTGCCGTCGCAGGCGGCGTTCGCGCATCGTGCTGGCGGCATCGGTAGCGCGACCACGTGCAGTCGAGGTCGCAGAGTCGCTGACGCCCCCCGATGGCCTCGTGACGGGTGTGCCGCGAAGCGGCACCAGCTACCTCTGCAGCTGTCTCCACCGGCTCCCAAATCAGGTGGCGATCAACGAGCCGGCTGAGGTGTTCGGTGCACTCGAGTGGCGGCGGCCGTGGGGAGTGCCGGTCATGCATGCCGATCTGCGTGCACGCATACTCGCGGGAGAGGCAGTGGAGAACAAGATGCGCGGGAGGAATGTCGTTGAGGACACGGCCAGGCGAGACGTCCGCAGCAGCTACCGACCGGTGATCAGCCGCTCCGACTTCGGGCTGTGGACCAAGAACACGCTCGCATATCTCGCGCGGCTCGCGCAGCTCCGTGAAGTGATGCCATCGGCCCCCATTGTGGCCTGTATCCGTCATCCATTCGACACAATCGGGTCATGGATCGGGAGCTTTCCGCACCTGCGTGACGCGGCAGTCGACAGCTTTCCGGTTGGCGGTCCGCATGATCCGTGGATCGGCGATGAGGTGCGCGACCGAGTGCGCCTCATTGCATCCTGCACGGACCCCTCTCTGCGTCGGGCGCTGCTGTGGCGGCATCTCGCCACCTGGATCCTTGAAGGTCGCACGTTGGTGACGATCGTGCGCTACGAGGACCTGGTGTCACAACCGGCCACGACTGTCGCACGCATCGTCGGCATGCTGCCCGGCGAGCAGTCCTCCGAGGGGCTCGATGGCATTTCACCCTCAGCGCCAAGCCGCAGCGGCACGCGCCTGGCTGCGCGCGACCGCGATGCGATCCGGTCCACGTGCGCAGACGTGGCAAGCTCGTTTGGATACGAACTGTGAAGGTGCAGGCGCCGGAGAGTCGCGTGCGGATCGAGTGCACGGTCGTACCTGACCCGCCGGTAGAGGATCGGTTTGAGCTGCATGGCATGGTCGTTGCCCCGGCTGCCATCCATGCCGTCAGCTCGCGGCAAGGGCGCGAGGCGGATCTTGGTTCTGCGTCGCGCGGGGCGGATGGCTTCTGGCGCCGATCGATGAGGCTCGTGAGCTACCAGGCCGATCCTGGGTTCCCGCTCGTGAGCGTCATCGTGAGAACTGCCGATGGAGAGCAATGGTGCACGGTCAGCGTGCAGCCACCGGACCCGTCTCCGTTTCGGCCTGTGCTGACTTCGGGACTCGCGTTGCCACGCCGGGTGTGCATTGTCGCATCCGGGCCGACGGCGGCGATGACGTATCGGCACATCCCTCACGACTTCCTCATCTTGGCTGTCAACAAGGCCGTGCTTCTGCCTGGCCTGCGCGCCGATGTGTGGATGATGAACCAGCTGACGAGCGACTCGATCAGTTACTACCGGACTGCTTCGCAGGCATTCCATGCGGGCACGCGCATCTTCAGGCTTTCCACGGCGCTGGCTACGCGAGAGGAGCACGCGGGGCGTACCGACTGCCACTGGTTCCTGGCCCAGCAGGCGCCGGAGCAAGAACTGCACCCAGATCGTGACCAGCCACTGGGGCCGTGCGTCCGCTCGGGAGGCACGGTGACGGGATGTGCGATCCAGGTCGCTGTTGCACTTGGGGCCCGCGAGATTCTCCTGTGCGGTGCGGACATGCGCGGTGACCGGTACTTCGATGGAAGTCGCAACGACCGCGATCCGAAGTCAGGTGCCTGGAGGCACGTGCGCACACTCGACCGTCTCATCGCGCACCTGTGTCGGGACGGGACCGTGACCATGACAGCGCTCGGGGAGACCGCACTTGACGTGCCGCGCTGGAACCCTATGCCGTGACTGTGCCCGAGGACGAGAGGTGCAGGGGAGGTGCATGACCCACGCTGCACACGGAGATGGTCTCGCCAGGGGCATCGATGGTCTACTGCTCAACTCAGGGGCCCGACGCAGTCGCGTGCAGCATCAAAGGTGTAGCCGAATCGGGTGATGTCGGCGGCGTAGAGCTTCTCGACCGTTCGGCGCGATTCCTCGTCATACACCTGGTCGAGCCTAGGGATAGCGCTGGAGTTCATCGCGGGAAGACGGAAGCGCGGGATGCCGATGCGGTCGCAGACCAGGGAGAAGTCCTGCTCGAGCCTCTCGAAGCGCCCAATGAAGTCGACCAGGCAGTTGCCATCGCTATCGAAGAGGCTTGCCTCTGGCACGGTGCCCTCGATGAGGTCGAAACGGCGGACCCAATCGCGGAAGCCAGCGAACCGCACGTCGCTCGAACAGATCCGCCCGTACAGGGACGCCATCTGCTCCCACGGGTTCCGCACAATCGTGAACCGGAAGTAGCGGTTGAACTCGTGCGGGTAGAGACTGCGGATCTCTCTGGCTGTGGCGTGGATGGGGTGCCCGCGACGGTCACGCTTGTACCACGATCGTCCTCGATGGATCCTGTTGTCCCAAGTGTCGGTTCGGCGAAACCACCGATCGAACAGGACGATGCCGCCGAGTGCAGCTTCTATGGAGTTGCCTGCAGTCCTGCGCAGGTGCACAAAGATGAGCTTTCGGCGATGGCAGATCATGGGGACTCTGGATGCGCAAGACCCGGCGTTAGTCGCGATGCAGACGGCCTCTCGTCACGATGGCCTTGGCAATCCGACGACACCGCACCCCGAGCGCAAGAAGATCGGCCTGCCGCGAGCTCCAAAGTTCGCCGCCAGTCAGCTCGGGCAGCCCAGCGCCCGGTAGGGGTATCGGCAGTGCATGTCGGCGGACGAATGACTCAAGCCTGCGGCGAATGGAATCAGGAAGCTCGCTTCGCCATGCATGGACCCGAGACAGCGGGTCCTTATGGGTGTCGCGCAACATCGACCGCCGATCAGCCGCGCTGCTCCGAGCGCTCAGTGAGTGTCGGAGCGCCGCAATCGCCTGGTCGCTCGCGTCAAGTCCGGTAGATAGCCACATCCGGACCGTGTGGTCCACAGGGTTGAGGCAGAGCGACTCGTACTCCACGAGCGTGGCAGCGCTTCGCCCCGCTGCGAAGCGGCGCAGGTGAAGCGATCGCAGCCAGCTCAGCACCAGCAGCCGCTCCTCTGGCATGCATGCATCGCCGATCATGGACCTCTCGGTCGCACCGATCGTGGGATCGCTCTCGAGAATCTCCCACTCGATCTTGATCCAGTCGAGCTTTCCCCAGCGTCGAACGCTGTTCACAACTCCGAATGGATGACGATCCAGCGCTACGACATGATCAGCTCCGATTGCCTCGGTTGCCCAGGCGACATTCTCGATCCGTGGCTGCTTGACCACGAGGTGATAGCCGTGCTCGCCCGGGAATGCTTGCGCCGTCAGCTCAGCGAGGTGCATCGCGGCGAGCGCAGCGAGGCGATGGCAGTTCGGATCACCCGTGGGTTGACGAAAGAACCGCTTCACCGGAATGTCTGCGACCGAGTAGCCCGCCTTCCGAAGGCGAATGAACCTTCCTCCGTTGAACACCGTCTGCGTGTCGATTCCAGTGCAGGGGTACGCCTGCGAAGCGAATGGCTCGAACAGGTAGCGAGTGTCCGGATGGCACGCGAACAGCTGGCCGAGCCAGGTCGTCCCGCCCCTTGAGTGCCCCACGATGTACGTGAGCCGCGCGAAAGGCCGGGTGCCCGATCCAGACGGGGACCGATGGAGCGAGTCTGGAGTTGCCGCCATGTGGTTCCTGCCGCTACCGACCGCGTGCGGGCCGCTCGGTTGGAGTGTACGTGGCATGTGTGCCGGGGACCGAGTCGACCCATGACACGACTTGGCGTGGGGGAGTGTGTGATACCGTCAAGGGTTGCAGGCGGTTTCGACTGCACGCTAGGGCTTTGCCCGCAAGTCTCCGATCCAGCGCATGTGACGAGAGGTCCCGATGCCGATCCGATTGATCGCTGAAGCGGTGCATCGCTGCCTCGCGCCTGACGCCAGACAGCTGCCCCAGTTCATCATTCCGGGAGCCATGAAGGCAGGCACCACGTCGCTGTTTGAGCATCTGCGCGGACATCCGCAGCTCCGCGCGTCCCGCGACAAGGAGGTTCACTACTTCGATATGAAGTATGACCGGGGTGCTCGCTGGTACGCGAGCCAGTTTCCACGTTGGGCCAGGGTGAAAGGGGTGCCGTCACTCGGCTTCGAGGCGAGCCCGTACTACCTCGTTGATCCGCGCGTCCCGCGGCGGGTGCGAGAGCTGCTTCCTCGGGTCAAGATTGTGGTGGTCCTGCGCGATCCGGTGGACCGAGCCTTCTCGCACTACCAGAACAATCGGCGGCTCGGTCGCGAGCCGCTGTCGTTCGAGGACGCCATAGAAGCTGAGCCCAGTCGATTGGCGGGGGAGGAGCAGCGGCTGATTGACGATCCGCTCGCGACGAGCCGGCCTCACAAGTGGTACTCCTACCTGAGTCGCGGGCTCTACCGCGATCAGCTGCTGCGGTGGCGCGCACACTTCCCGACAGGGCAGATCCACGTGATCGACGCGGAGAGGCTCTTTCGATGTCCCCGTGCCGTCGTGGCTGAAGTGCTTGAGTTTCTGTGCGTCGATCCTTGGGAGCCATCAAGCCTCGCCCCGTTCAATGAAGGGGGATACCGTGAGACCATGAGGGCAGATACCCGCCGGAGACTCGCGCAGTTCTTTGAGCCGCACGAGCGCGCGCTCGCGGATCTCATCGGCTGGTGTCCATCGGCGAGCCGC
>JBIIIL010000184.1:0-5351 GCA_044234825.1 Phycisphaerales bacterium | reverse complement strand
AGGAGCAGAGGACCATGGTCGTCGGCGCTCCACTCGATGCCGCCTGCACGCATCGACCCGGTCGCGGCGATCGCCGCGACGCTCTCCCGCAGGCCGAACACGCGCGCGCCCGGACGCGACTGCGCCCACTCGCGGATCCGCGCGTTCACCGCATCGAGCGTCGCCGGATCCGGCACCTGCGCACGGCCGAGCATCTTGCCGATCGCAGCCTTCATGTCGGGAATGTCGCCCACGATCACCGGAATGCGCCGCGACAGGGCAAGATCCACCTGCGCAAGCCCGCGGTCGAGGTTGGCCAGGCGCTGCTCGCGCGTGCCCATCGGCGCGCCCGTGGCGTCGCTCGTGCCGTAGACGTACCAGAAGAGGAAGTCGATGCCGATGACGACGCTCGGCGAGTGCCGCAGCGCGCGCTCCATCTCGCCGGACAGGATCGGTCCGGGATTGGCGAATGCCATGCTCGAGGAGTACGCCTCCACGGTGCGCGGGGCGCCGTGGGCCACCCGCAGGATGTCGGCGAGCGATACGCCGACACCGTCGCCGGGCTTTGCGCCATGCTCGCGCACCGAGATGCCGAAGCCATCGGATGCGCTCGCGCCGATCACGATCGGGCGGCTGAAGAGCGTCGCAGCCTCTACAGTCGGCGTGACCGAAGGGTCGAGCGCGGCGGGGCTAGGGCCGACAAGGCCGGCCTCGACGGGTGCTGCGGCGGCTGTCGCTGTCGATGCAGGTGCGGGCGAGGCGGCCGCCGCGGCGGCGTCAGGTCCCTCGGGCCGGTCCGAGCATGCCACGCACGCGACGGCGCACCCCACGAGGATGATGGTCAGCGCGCCCGCGGCGCGCATCGTGGCGCCGGATCGCGCCACGCGAGGCATCAGGCGAGCTTGAGCGCCTTGCACGCCATCTCCCCGAGGTCTGCCGGGCTCTCGGCGACCTGCACGCCGAACGCGCGCAGCGCATCGATCTTGGCCTGCGCGGTGTCATCGGCGCCGCCGACAATCGCCCCGGCGTGACCCATGCGGCGGCCCTTGGGCGCGGTGCGGCCCGCGATGAACGCGACCACAGGCTTGTTCATGTTGTCGCGGATCCAGCGGCCTGCATCGGTCTCCGCGCTGCCGCCGATCTCGCCGATCATGATGACCGCATCGGTCTCCGGATCGGCATTGAACATCTCGATGACGTCGATGAAGTCAACGCCCTTGATCGGGTCGCCGCCGATCCCCACGCACGAGCTCTGTCCGATGCCGCGCTGGGAGCACTGCCACACGGCCTCGTAGGTGAGGGTGCCCGAGCGGCTCACGATGCCGACGGCCTTGCGCGTGGGCGCATCGGCCTTGTGCATGTGGATGTAGCCGGGCATGATGCCGATCTTGCACCCACCCTCCCACTTGCCCTCGCCGACCTTGCGGCCGGGCGTGATGACTCCGGGGCAGTTGGGGCCGATGAGGGTGGCGCCTGGGTTCGCCTCGATGTGCGCGCGCACGCGCACCATGTCCTGCACCGGGATGCCTTCCGTGATCGCGCAAATCGTGCGGATGCCCGCGTCCGCAGCCTCGCAGATCGCGTCGCCGGCGAAGGGCGGCGGCACGAAGATCATGCTCGCGGTGGCGCCCGTGGCCTCGACGGCCTGCGCGACGGTCTCGAAGATGGGAAGTCCGTTGGCGTCCTTCTGGCCGCCCTTGCCCGGCGTGGTGCCGCCGACCATGCGCGTGCCGTAGTCGAGGCATCCCTTGGTGTGGAAGGCGCCCGCAGCGCCGGTGATGCCCTGGCAAATGACCCGAGTGTTGCCGTCGACGAGAATGGACATGGGTCGCTAAAGATAGCACCCCCGGCGTGTTGCGTGATGGCGCGGCTTCGCTTGAAATGGCGCAATGAGCACCGCCGCACGCGCCAAGGGCCTGACCTACAAGGAAGCGGGCGTCGACATCGACGCGGGCGACGAGGTCGTCGACCGCATCAAGCCGATCCTGAGGCGCACGTACGGGCCGCGAGTGCTCGGGCGCCACGGCGGATTCGCCGGGATGTTCCGCCTCGACTTCAACGAGAAGCTCTTCAAGCGCAACTACAAGGAGCCCGTGCTTGTCGCGTGCACCGACGGCGTGGGCACGAAGGTGATGCTCGCGGCGGAGCGCCGCATCTTCGACTCCGTCGGCATCGACTGCGTGGCGATGAACGTCAACGACCTCATCGTGCAGGGCGCGGAGCCGCTGATCTTCCTCGACTACCTCGGGCTCTCGAAGCTCGACCCCAAGGACACCACGGCGATGATCGAGGGCGTCGCGCGCGGGTGCGAGATCGCGGGATGCGCGCTGATCGGTGGCGAGTGCGCCGAGATGCCCGGCATCTACAAGCCCGGCGACTTCGACATCGCCGGGTTCTGCGTGGGCGTGGTGGAGCTTGACCGCGCGATCGACCCGATGCGCGTCAAGAAGGGCGACGTGGTGATCGGGCTCGAGAGCTCGGGCATCCACTCCAACGGCTACACGCTGGTGCGGCGCATCATCGCGGACGCGAAGCTGGACCTTGACGCCACCTACGAGGAGCTTGGCCCGGTGTGGGGCGCGGAGCCGCTGTGGAAGCTGATGCTCGAGCCGACGCGGATCTACGCGAAGCCCATCGTGCGGCTGCTCGCGAGCTACAAGAAGAAGCGCGTGGTGAGCGGGATGGCGCACATCACCGGCGGCGGGCTGCCCGGCAACGTGTGCCGGGCGCTCCCCAAGACTCTTGATGCGGTGATCGACAAGCGGGCGTGGACGCCGCATCCTGTATTCCCGTTCCTGCAGAGGCACGGCGGCGTGGACGAGGACGAGATGTTCCGCGTCTTCAACATGGGCATCGGCTACACGCTCATCGTGCGTCCCGACTTCGCCGACGGCGTGATGGCGAAGCTGCGCAAGTACGGCGAGCACCCGCACGTCATCGGGCGCATCGACAAGGGCGCCGGCGAGGTGCGCTGGGCGTAGGGGGCGCGGGCCGATGCCGGTGGGTGAGCGGTGTCCGTCAATGGCCTGCTTGGTGCCTTCGTCGTAACGCTCGAGCGGAGGTCCTCCGGATCCCAGAAACTTCCCGAACTTTGGGTGCCGAGCCCATCGGGACCGCTTGTCGCCGGGGAGGATGAGTGCGTGACCACCATGCGCCTGCACACTTCGGTCCGAACACCTAGGTGGGGGGTACTCGCGGCCTGCCTTGTGCCACTTGCCCATAGTGGGAAAGTGGGCCATACTGGTGCCATGGCACGATCGAGTCAAGTCACCACCCGGAACACCGACTCGAAGGGTCGGCTCACGCTCGGGGATGCGTTCAGGAACCGCACAGTCATCGTCGAGCAGCGCGGAGATGAGCTTGTTGTGCGGCTCGCGCGGGTCATCCCGGAAACCGAGGCATGGCTCTACGCCAATCCGGACGCGCTGGCATCCGTCAGACGCGGGCTTGCGCAAGCCAAGGGCAAGGCCCTTGCCAAGAGGGGTCCGGACCTGGCAGCTGCGCGCAGGCTCGCTGATCGACTGAAGGATGAGTGATGGCGTTCACCTGCCGTTGGACGCTCGAGGCCGAATCGGCGTTTCAACAGCTTGAGGCGGCGGCGCGCGTATCCCCTCGTCGGAGGGCGCGCGACAGGAGCCCAAAGTCGAGTCGGGAGGAAGGCCTCTTCAGGCAAGTGGAGAAATGCATTCGCCTGCTTCGGGCGAATCCTCGGCATCCCGGTCTGCACACCCACGAGTACTCGTCGATCGAGAATCCATTCGACAGCCGGCAGAAGGTGTTCGAGGCGTACGCGCAGAACCGGACACCCGGCGCATACCGTGTGTTCTGGTGCTACGGACCGGGCGATCGGCAGATCACGATCATCGCGATCACGCCGCATCCGTAGGGCGCGACAGCACCGAGGTTGCGGCAAGCCGCAGCGCCCGGGTTCGCCCGCACTATGCGATGCGAGCTGCGCCATGCGCGATCCGTCACTCGCCGCGCCTGCGGGCCTTCTTCTCGGAGTCGCGGCGCTTGGACTCGAGGCGGCGCTCGACGCTCCCGCGCGTGGGCTTGGTCTTGCGGCGCCGCTTGGGCGGTATCGAGGCGCGCAGCACCAGGTCATGCAGCCGCTCGAGGCACTCGTCGCGGTTGGCCTTCTGCGACCGGTGCTCGCTTGCGGCAAACCGCAGCGCAGCTTCCGTGCCGGTGCCGACAAGGTGCGCGCCCGCGAGCGACTCGAGCCGCAGGCGCGCCGCGTCGTCGAGCCCGCCGATTGAAGCAATCGCCACGCGCAGTTCCGCCTTCGTCTCGGTCTTGTTGACGTGCTGACCGCCGGGACCTCCTGATCGCGAGAACGAGAACTCGAGCGCGGATGGCTCCACCCACGCGCGCGGGCCGAGCGAGATCGCGCTCTCGGGCCGGGCGCGGCGCATGGGATTGTGCTGAGGCTCCGGTAGGCTCACGGGGTGCATTCTCGCCTGTACGAGCGTTTCGCGTGCATGTTCGGCGCACTGGCGCTGGTTTCTGCGGTTTCGCCCGAGCCTGCGCGTGCCCAGCAGGGCAGTCCGGTCTCCGCTGGCGGCCCGCCGCCATCGACTGCGACGGCGAGCGGCGGCAGCGCCGCCAATGGCGGGAGCGCTGCTGGCAGGCCTGCGCCCACGAGCGGCGAGCGCGAGGCGAGCGCGCTGATGCCGCCGCCGTGGGATGACGCGCTGCACATCGAGATAAGCCCCGGCGCGTGGTTCGCGCGCCTGCGCGGCACGACTCAGCTGAGCCCCGGCAGCGTGACGCTCGATGCGGAGACCGACCTGTCGGTCAACTCCAACGAGACCGGCTTCACCGGCGAGGCCTGGGTCTCGTGGGGCAGCTTCTATGCGGTGGGCGTGTCAGGATTCTCGTTCGAGACCTCCGGCACAGGCACGTCGCAGGTCACGGGCACCTACGGGTCGATGGCCGTGAACGCCGGCGACAGCCTCTCAAGCTCGTTCGATGCGTGGATGGTGAACGTGGAGTTCGACTACACGATCTGGCGGCCCTTCGCGGATAGGGTCACGCCGTGGTCGGAGCCGAGCGGCCGCAAGCCGCAGGCCTCGGGCGAAGGTGGCAGCGCGGCGGACATCCGGTTCAACGCGATCGCCGCGGCCGGCTGGCTGCAGACGGACTTCTCGACGAGCAACTCGACCGCAGGCGGATCCGCGTCATGGGAGCGTGGCGCATTCTTCCTGCAGGCCGGCGGCGGCATCGACCTGCGCATCGATCCGGGCCGCACGCTGCCGATCTTCAAGTGCATTGACGTGGGCGTGGCCGGCGGCGTGGGCACCAGCTTCACGCGCGACGAGTACATCGCATTCGTGCGAGCGGGCATCACGGGGTACGTGACGCCGAACATC
>JBIIIL010000183.1:0-5371 GCA_044234825.1 Phycisphaerales bacterium | reverse complement strand
GCGCGTCGGCGAGTGGGGCAGGGTCGCGCACCTGGTCGACTACCTGTGGCTGGCTGGCGTCGGCGTGGTCGGCACCACGCTGCACTATCCCGACGGGAGCGTGCAGCACGCTGGGATGGCATTCTCGCAGCCTCGAGCGGCGCATCATGTGATGCGCGGGGCGGTGCCGGGCTCCGAGGGGTACGCGCTGGCCCATGCGCATCCGCGGTCCGTCCAGGCCGTGACTGGCGCGCTGATGCTGATCCGCAGGGAGGTCTTCGATTCGCTCGGCGGGTTCGACGCATGCAATCTCCCGGTCGAGTGGAACGACGTCGACTTCTGCCTCCGTGCCCGGCATGCCGGCTGGCGCGTGGTGTGCGTGCCCTCAGAGGGCATCGTGCACGATGAGTCGGCGTCCCGCAGGAGTCATGCGGCCGAGGAAGTGCTCCGGATGCGACGGAGCGCCGAGGACCGCATGATGACGATCTGGAGCGCGCTTGGGGTGCGTGTCCCGTTCGCCTGCAGCAACGTGACCGTCGAGGACGTCGATCGGCCCCTCCTGAGGGAGCCGGCATGAGCCGCCTTCGCGTCATGCTTCGTCCGCTGGTGCGCAAGCTCCGGTCGATCCGGGCGCGGCTCGCACGGCCGTCCCTTGAGCGCGGCCAGTGGAGCATGGTCCGGCAGCTCCGGATCTTTGACGCGAACTGGTATGCCCTCGCCAACCGGGATGTCGCGGCCGCCGGCGTCGATCCGCTTGCCCACTACATGACCCATGGCTGGCGGGAGGGCCGCATGCCAAGCCCCCTCATCGGAAGGATTCGGAGCATCGGGCCGCTCGCGTCGGTGGATTGCCGACGCAGCAACCCGCTGCTGGAGATTCTCCGACTCGTGCAGCACGGCCAGGTGACCGATGCGGAACTGGAGCCGCTGCGTGCCAGCTTCAGCGCGCGTCAGCGGAGGTTGTCTCGCGCCGATCGCCCAGGCGTGCTTCTTCACGGCTACTTCAGTTCCGAGATCGGGCTTGGACAGGCCGCTCGGCTGATCTCCTGCGCCATGGACATGGCACGCGTTCCGATGTCGATGCGCGACATGCCGGTTCCGGATCGGGATGCCGAGCAGGGCTTCGTGACGAAGACCGACTTCGCGGGCGGGCGGCGCGTTGATGTCATCGTGCTGGGCATGGATGTGGTGAGTGCGCGGCGGTGGCCGCCAATGGAGGGATCGGCCAAGGTGCTGATCCCGTTCTGGGAGCTGGCCCGGTTCCCGGAGCAGTGGCATCGCGCCATCCGCGACTTCGATGCGGTCTGGGCGCCGTCGGGAATCGTCAGGGGCGCGCTCAATTCGATGGGCATCGATGCGCCGCTCATCCGGCAGCCTGTCATCGTGCCGGTCGGTTCAAGGATCGTGCCCATTCGGGCCGCGACGGAGCCCCTTCAGGTGCTGACGTACCTCGACTTCGACTCGTTCCTGGCGCGCAAGAACGTGCGCGCCGCGGTGAACGCGTTCCGCGCCGCATTCGCGCCGGGACATCCGGCATCGATGACGGTGAAGGTGCGCGGCACCGCGGGGGATGCCGATCGCGCATGGCTCGCGGCGCAGATGGTGCGCGATCGCCGCATCCGGGTGATCGATGCGACGCTGCAGTGGCGTGAGGTGGATGAGCTCGTTCGTCAGTGCGACGTGTTCGTGTCGCTGCACCGGTCCGAGGGCTTTGGCTTCGGCGCCGCGGAGGCGCTGGCGCACGGCAAGGCGGTCGTGTCGACGGACTACGGCGGCACGGTGGACTTCATCAGCGAGCGGACTGGCTACCCGGTGTCGCATCGCCTCGTGCCCGTGAGGCGCGGCGAGTATCTCGGGTGGGAGGGCCAGGAGTGGGCCGATCCTTCGGTGGATCATGCTGCCGAACTGCTGCGGGCGATCGACCGTGACCGCGGGGCGGCAGCGGAGCGGGGCCGTGCGGGTCGCCAGTGGATGATCGAGCATCACGCGCCGGCTGCAGTCGGCCGCGTCATCCGCGAATGGCTCGCCGGACGGGGTTGGCTGTAGGCGAGGTGGCGGACTCACCGGGACCTGTGATAGCGGCGGTGCGGGGTGGGCGGGGTGAGAATGGCCAGGAGCTGGTCGCCGTCGCGGAACAGCTCGCAGCGGAAGTGGACGCGAGGTGAGGTGCCGGCGTCACGAGCGGCACCTGATGCGGCGTCCGCCACAGCTGTGGCATGAAGTCCCTGGCTGATGTGCAGGTCGTCGATCACGCTGGTGCCGTGGTCATCGCCCATGGCAGCCACGCGCTGCGCGATAGCGTGCGGAATCGGCCCAGTGAGCCGGGCGAAGTGGCGCGCCGCAAACGCGGCTGAGGCGACGCAGTCGGTGACATGCCACGAGGGCAGCGCATCCGGATCGAGTGCCGGGGATCCCGGCTCGCGGGTGAGAATGGCGAGCATGCACGCCATACCGCTGCACTGGACCATCCTCCGCACCGTCAGCTGGGTCGATGCGCGGTACTTGTGGGCGAGCAGCCGCATGCTTGCGGCAGTCGGCGCGTGGCTGCTGGCATCGAGCGCGAAACGATCGCCTTGAAAGAGCAGGTCGGCTGCGAGGCTATTCGCCTCCCGCTCAAGGATCAGCCGGGTGCTCGCGCTCATGCCGTGCGTGCCGCACAGGTACAGCGAATGCCGGTGGTGGGGCAGCAGGTAGTGCGCGATCTCGTGAAGCACGGCGAAGCGAGCGGCCGTGTCGGAGAGTGATGGGTCGGTGGCGATGATGCGGTCGGGGACCGACAGCACCGCGATGGGCTTGTCAGATCGGCGCTCAGGTGGTCAAGTTGCAGGTCCTCCAAGATCTGCGCCGGATTCACGGCATCGCGGTCGCCTTGGCCGGACTCGCGGAGCACGACGCGAGCGAGTTCGTGAGGTGCGATGTGTGGGTATCCGGCGACGAGTGACGGCGCATTCACGTGGCGGCCCTTCGCGCCTTGAGCTGCACGAGGCGCATACGGATCGACTCCATCTCGAGGGCGCCGAGGTCGATGCCGTACGTGTCGATGCCGCCGCTGCCGGTGGCGCTGCGGCGGAGCGCGAGGCTCGCGATGTACCCGCGAACCGTCTTGTCGCGCGCCACATCGCGTTGCGCCTCTACGGCCTCGAACAGGTTCGCGTAGCGGTCTGCAAGGCGAATGAGGGTGTCGCTTGACTTGTTGTGGATCGACCTGCCGCTTTCCCACCGCGTGTACGTCTTCTCGCCGACACCGAGGAGCGATGCCATCTCCACCGCACTCAGGCCCGCACGGTGGCGCACGTCGCGGATCTCGTCAGGGGTGAGGAGGCCGAGGCGCCGGTTGCGCTCTGCCTCGATGGCCTGCTCGGTGTTGTGGGGGATGACCTGCTCGTGGCAGGCATCGCACGCGTACCAGAGCGCGTCGGGGATGACGATTGTTCCGCCGGGGATCGAGGACGGCGGATCGAAGTGGAAGTCGCCGCGGGCTTCGCGCAGGGCAGCGGCGCCGCAGAACGGGCACTGAGAGGGCGAGGGTGCGTGAGGTTGTTCCGGTTGCGACGCGCTCATGAGGTCAGCGGTGGTGGTCGGGATGTGCCGAGATGACGAGTAGCGAGTTCTGGCTATGAGGCATCGTGAAGATGGTGACCTTTATGTAGAAGAGCCGGTCAAGGAGCCGAGGCTTGAGTTCGAAGGCCGTACGGCCGCGCAGCCCGCCATACGAATGAAGGACAACCTGCTTCACCGGGCGCCCAGCATCGATCCACGCGAGGATCGCGTCGCACAGTTGGAGCTTGGTGAGTTTCCATGCGAGGAGGTCCGAGAGGGATTGCCGAGCGAGCGTGACGCGAACGGGATCGCTCGCGAGCACGCGGATCAGTTCGCGAGACTCGCGATCGGCTTCACGCATAGATTATGTATCAAATGATACCTTTAAGCAAGATGCATTATCACAAAAAGTGCGGAATGTCTTTCGAACAACTTGGACCGTCCAAGTTCCAGCCGGGGCGAGGCGCCCCGGTTCCCGCAAACTGAATCCACCCCACGCCCCTACCCGCCGACTCGCCTACGCCCCATCGCGCAGCAGCTCGAGCTCGGCGATGGCGAGGAGGTCTGCGGGTCGGCCGGCCGCGCGCTTGAGCCTGATGAGCGTGTCGAGCGAGACCACGCGGCACGTGGTGCCGAACACGCTGGCGGTCTGGGAGTGGGGCGCGAGCTGCGTGTAGCCGCCACCGCCGGTCACCTCGCCGAGGAGATCGATCGGTCCGGCATCGGTGCTCAGCGTGAAGTTGAGGCCGCTCGTGATCGTGCGCGCGTCGAGCCGGAACGGCAGTCCCTCTGGCGCGCCGCGCAGCCGAGGCGACAGCGGGGCGAGCGCGGCGACAAGGCGCACGATGTTGTCCGGTTCGCGCGAGTAGACGATGCCCAGGTCGAACGTGAACCGCGCCGACCCGTGCGCGATCGCGGCAATGCCGCACTTGGCAAGGGTAGCCTTCCGGGCATGTGCGGCATCGTTGGCGCGCTTGGAGGGGGGCTTCCGCGCGCGCTCGGCGCCGCGGGTGGCAATCCTGCGCTGGATGCGCTCGCGCGGCGAGGGCCTGATGGATGCGGGTCGTGGGGCGGTGCGGATGCGGGCGTGTGGATCGGGCACACGCGGCTGGCGATCATCGACCGGAGTTCGGCCGGGTCGCAGCCGATGCGGTCGGCAAGCGGCCGGTGGGTGATCGCGCTGAATGGCGAGATCTACAACCACCGCGAGCTGCGCGCGCGCGTGGATGCGGGCGGCCCCCGCGAGTGGCGCGGCCATGCGGACACGGAGTCGCTCGTCGAGCATCTTGATGCGTGTGGGCTCGATGGGACGCTGCGTGCGGTAGAGGGGATGTTCGCGTTTGCGGCGTGGGACGTGCACGAGCGCGAGCTGCATCTGGTGCGCGACCCGTTCGGGCAGAAGCCGCTGTACTGGGGATGGGTGGATGAGAACTCGCTTGTCTTCGCGTCGCAGCTCGCGGCGATCGAGTCAATGCCCGGCTTCGAGCGGCGCGTGAATCCTTCGGCGGTGGCTGCGCTCATGCGCTGGCAGTGCGTGCCTGGCGAACTCTGCATCTACGAAAGGATGCACAAGCTGGCGCCGGGCCAGAGGCTGAGCGTTCGTGCGGGCGAGCAGCCCGTGCTGCGCACATGGTGGTCGCTGGGCGACGTGATCTCCGCGGGCGAGAGCGAGCGGCGGGCGCCGGTGCGCACCGAGGCTGCGCGTGCCGATGCGCTCTCGCGTGCAGCCAACGCGGTCCGCGAGGCGGTGCGTTCTCAGATGGAGTCCGATGTGCCGCTGGGCGTGCTGCTCTCAGGCGGCATCGACTCTTCGCTGGTGCTGGCGCTGGCGCAGGAGCATGCGCACGAGTGT
>JBIIIL010000182.1:0-5372 GCA_044234825.1 Phycisphaerales bacterium | reverse complement strand
ACGGCTGTCGACTTCCTGCGCCGCGTCGGCCGCATCCTCGACGAGGGGCGCTTTACCACCACCTACAAGTTCGCGCTGCTGGTTGCCCTCGCGAACCTCTCGGTGAAGCACGGCGCGGATGACGACAGCCGTCTTGAGCTGGCACTGCCGGTGATCGCCCGCGAGTTCGCAGACCTGCACTGGGGGATGTCCCGGCCGTTCGGATCGCCGCACGGCAAGGTGCTCCGGTTTGCCACCGACAAGCGCAAGCAGGCGTCCGTCATCCTGGCGGTGGCGTCGCATGCGGCAACCGGACGCGCCACCCATGCACGCGAGCGCAGGTATCGATCGGCCGAGGACGCCCTGCTGCGGTCGATCGCGACCACCATCCGTCGCGACGTCCTCTACCGCCTGCAGGCCGTGGGACCCGCCAGCACGTCGGGCGCAGCACCAGCCGACCAGTTCCTCTACGAACACCCCTCTGACCCGCGCGAATGCGGGCGGATGCAGTCGATCGTCCTGAAGCCGGGCATCGCAGCCTGCTTCCGCTCGCTGGCGCAGGTCATCGTGCCGATGGTGCAGGCAGGCTGGGCACTCTGGGTGCGGCGCAACAATCCCGAGATCTGTCCCGATGCGGAAGTCGAGACGTTCCTGTTCGGTTCGCCGAGGATCAATCTCCTGGAGCATGCACGGCCGTTGTACGAGCTCCAGAGGGGGCGGTGCTTCTACACCGGGGCGCCGCTCCGTTCGACGGCGGATGGGGCCGTGGACCACTTCTTGCCGCGCGCCCGGTACGCCCTGGATGATCCGCTCAACCTGGTGCTTGCCAAGAAGACGGTCAACGGCAGCAAGCGGGATTTCCTGGCGAGCGAGCGCCATCTCGAGGCATGGCGCCTGCGCAACTCCGACCTGCCTGCCCTGGGGTGGCCGGAATCCGCCGACGCGAGCCGCCACGCGGGCGCAGCAACCTGGCAATCGACCCGGCGCATCGCCGCATGGCTCTACGCCGCGGCCGACCGCGACGGCATGCACGCGTGGGACGCGCCGAATCGTCTGACGCGACTCACGGGGGCGTGGCGATCGATGCTCGTGGACGCCGCCTGAAGGTGATTACGGGCCGCCATCGGACGTCACCCACCCAGTGGAGAGCGTGCAATTGCTGCCGCCCGCTGCACCTCCTGCTTCACCCTCATGCGGCATAGTTCTCCCGTGCGAGCCACCTACCGACCTCGCCCAACCAAGGAGACACCCATGCCGCGCATCGCTTCCGTCATCGTGCTTGCCGCCGCCGCAACGCTCACCGCCACCGCCAGCGCCCGGGACTTCATCACCCGCATCAGCGACACCGCCTGGAGTGTCAACGGCCGGATGGTCCAGCGCATGGGGAACTTGGTGATGTGGGACACCGGCAGCGCCCTCATCACGCCAAGCGGTGTATACGGACGGAACTTCGACACCATCCCCGGCGTCATCCCGGGCAACCCGTACGGCATGTTCGGGGAGTCGAGCTTCGGCGACCCGGGCTTCGGCGACTGCAGCTGCACCCCCAGCTGGAACCGGCGGCTGCCGAGCCTGAACTCCGTCTCACCCGACCCGCTGGGCCCCTACCGCCCGACACGCGTCCCGTCGACACGCGGCGAGCTGGGGCGGTGGTGATGCCCGCACACCCCAGAGGAGACCAACCCATGAAGCTCCTCGCACTTCCCGTCGCGCTCGCCATCGCTGCCAACGCCTCCGGCGAGATCCTCTACCGGGCCTCCGACTCGTTCTGGGTCTGGGACGGCGGTTCCGCCTACCGCACCGGCAACCTCTGGGTCGGCGGCGGCTGGGACACCTTCCCCGGCGTGAGCCCGCCGTGGAATCCCGTCACTCCCCCACCCCCGCTGCTGCCTCGCGCAAGGCACGGCATGCCCGCGGCGCGCGATGCGCCCGCGGCACCGTGGCCGAACTTCTACCCACCCGCGCCTCGGGTGCCCATCACGCCGTACATCCGCATTGGCAACGAGCTGATCCCCCAGGTGCCGAGCCTCTGATCGCGCGATCGGGGCCGCACTCAGGGGTCCGGACGGGAGAACACGCCGGATAGCCTTCTGCGGGCAAGCCACCCGGGCCTCATCCGCGCCGTGTCCATCACATTCCCGTTCCTCACTGCCGCCGATCCACCCGCGACGAGCGAGGGGGCGCTTGATCCGCTCGGTCTCTATCGGATCGCGAACCAGCTGGCGATGCAGCTGGTGCCGGACGTGCGGGAGCGCATGATCCGCATCCGGTTCCTCACGGCGATCGCGATTGGCGCGCGGATCACGCGCGACCTCAAGGCCGACCCCGACCAGCGCGATGCCGACCCCCATCTCGCCTGGGAATGGCACGTGGTCGAGTCCTTCATCCGGAGCAGCGCCGATGCCCATGGCGAGGGCGCGATCTGGGGCGTCCCCGGCAGCCTCGTCGCCCGGCGGGCGATCGACCGATACGGCCACCTGGACGCGCGGAGCTACTTGGCCACGCCGCGGGTCTTCGGCTTCCATGGCGTCTACAAGCGGCTGGCCCACCGGGTCCGGATCGTCAACGTGCACCTTGGGGAATCCGAGATGACCGAGCCGCTCATCGATGCCTGGGCTCGCGACCGAGGTCTGGGAGGGATTTCCGGTTCGGAACCGCTGTTCGAGAAGTGGAGCACGGCCATCGAGCGAGCGCTTGCAGCTCGCCCCCCGCAGACGACCCCTCGCTGGGTTGGTACCGACTGGAACGAGCTGGCTGAAGCGCTCACTCCTGCGGGGATAGGACGCCAGGAGAGAAAGTGCTTGCGATGCATGCTGCTCGATACCGGAGAACACCGCATCGGCGCACTTCCAGACCTATGGTCGCTCCAGCAAAGGAGAGGGGAAGATGCAGCCCGCGACGAACGGCTGCATGATGAACTTCAGCGAGCTGCGCCGCGCCACGCACCGCTGATCCGGGCCATCCGCACATACGAGCGCTTCGCCCGCGCGATGCAAGATGCCTTCGACGTCCTGCGGCACCGCGCAGGCATGGGCAATGATCGCGGCTTCGCGCTGTCCGGAGTCGGCGCAGATGACGACTTCAGGTCCGCCGTGGCGGGGCTTGATGGGCACTTCGCAGCTGCGCTCGAAGGACTCGAAGGCAACGCCGATGCTGCGCCTGCGCTTCCTGGGTCGTTTGCCGATCAGTTTCGCGACTTTGCGGCACGCATGCAGCCGGGCGAGGTGGCCGTTGCCCTCTGGCAACTGCACAAGCAGGTGCAGGACGACAAGTCCGCCGACGGCAAGCGTCCGTGGTTCAACGACCACGGGAACAACGTCATCTCCGTGCGGCCCAGATACCGCATCGACAGGCCTGCCCTCGAACCAGACCGATACGTCCACGCCTACCGCGGCGGCACGATCAACCGCTTCTTCAGGGACCTGGGAAGCCAATGACCAGGCGGTCCACGAAGTCCACCCAGAGCACCATGCTCGAGTTGTGGCGTCCGCCAAGGTCCGCCGGAGACCCAATCGGCTGCCTGTCCTCGACCTTCACGTTCCATCCCGGCCTCTTTGAGGAGCAGTGCCTGGCACGATTCCTAGGCATGGATTCGGACCCTGACCGCGAGGACGCCGCGTTCCTGCTTGAGCGCGAGACCCGGCTCGGGAGCGTCTACGCCGGCGTGCTGGTCGACTGCGCGCACGCCGGAGTGGCGCACTCGCTGCGTTGGGACGTGCTCGCAGTCCGGGTGCCCGCGGGCAAGCAGCATGCGAAGGTCTCGCTGCTCGCCTGGGCGGACTTCGTCCGGGTGATCGTCGCCTCGGCCAACCTGACCGAGCCGGGGTATCGACGGAACTTCGAGGTCGCCGCGGCCTTGGAGTTTGAGCCGAGCAGCTGCGACCAGAAGCTCCTGGAGTCGGTGCTCGCATTCCTGAACGACATGATTGCCTTCGTGCCGTCACGCGGCGGCGCGCCGGACGTGGTCCAGGCCCGGGCACGGAAGTTCCTTGGTGACGTGCGGTCCGCCACCGCTCGGTGGAAGGGCCGGTCGGGACGACAAACTATCCGGCAGCGACTCGCGTGCTCGATTCCGGGCCCCAACAACCCAAAACGCAGCGCGCTGGCCGAGCTGTGGAGCGAGTGCCGCACCCGAGGATCGACGCCGCACGAAGCCTGGGTCGCATCTCCCTTCTTTGATGACGATGCGCCCAACAATCGAGCCGCCGCGGCGCTGTGCAAGCAGCTCGCCCGCGGCAAGCACCACCGGCTGTGGCTTTGCGTGCCCCACGAACAGGCCGACGATCAGCGCGCACGGCCACGGCTCCACGCGCCGCGTTCCCTCCTGACAACGGCGCGAAATAACGGCGCCGAGGTTTCGGTCGAAATGGTGCCGATGCTCGAGGACCGCGAATCGCGGCCATGGCATGCGAAGATGATCCATTGCATCGCTGACGAGTACTCGGCGCTCATGGTCGGTTCGTCCAACTTCACGTGTGCGGGACTCGGACTGACGCCCCGCTGCAACATCGAGGCAAACGTTGTGACGCTGGTGGACTACCAGGAGCATGGCAGGGAAGAGGGGGTCCTGAAACAGGTCTGGCGCCAGATGGTTCCCGTCGCAGATCCCGATGCCGCCGAGTGGATGGGCGCGCGGGCCGACACGGATGACGAGGCGTCCAGCGACCAGCTGCCGAACTGGATACTGGCTGCGACGTTCGACGCCGGCGACCATCGGAGGCTCTTGATCGAGGTCGATCCACCGCGGGTTCCGGACGCATGGTCGATCGCCGCGATCGATTCGGGCCTTGCAGGCAATGCTGCCGATGGTGGTGTGCAGGTACTCGGCGCTTCCGACTGGCGCCAGCTCGGATCCCCCGCGATCGCCGAGCTTCCGTGGGAACCGGCGCAACCACCCCAACGCTTGCGGGTGACCTGGGGCACTCATGGCGCCTTCCTCGCCGTAAACGTCGTCGATGCGCGCGGACTGCCTGCCCCGAAAGCACTCGAGGACATGACTGCGGACGACATGCTCGCCATCCTGTCCTCGTCCGATCCCGGTGCCGCGCTGCGCTTGTGGCACCGGAAGAGACGCCGCGACGCCGACCCGCAATCCGACCCCGATCTCGACACTGCCTCGACGCACGAGTTGAACCCGCTGAACAACTACGACCTCGCAGACACCTTCCTGCATCGCATCCGGGCACGCGCCAGAACCATGGCCCGGCTGCAGCACTTCGTCTCACGGCCGGCCACGAGCGTCCAAGCCCTTGATTGGCGGCTGCGCGGCCTCATGGGCATCGAGCCGCTGGCCCTCAAGTTCGCTGCAGAGTTCGAGGCCGCGGCCGACAAGCGGCCCGGAGTCGACCCGCGAGAAACGCTGCTTACCCTGGCCGACCTCCTGATCATCCTCC
>JBIIIL010000181.1:0-5455 GCA_044234825.1 Phycisphaerales bacterium | reverse complement strand
CTCCCGCGTCCACTCGTCCACCAGCGCCTTGGGCATGCTGGCCCCCAAGGAGTTCGCTGAACTTGGTCAAAGGAACCTAGGCCGCTCAATGGCCCGAATTCCTCGCAGCTCGAGTGGCATCAAGACGGGGTGAAGACCAAAACGACGGCGTGAAGACCAGCCCGAACGAAGGGCGTGCCTGCAATTGTCGTAGAGTATGATACATTAGCGTCCATGCTCACGATCTCGCTGGCCAGCTCCGTCCCAATCCACGACCAGCTCGTGGCGGGCCTGCGCGGGCTGATCGCCGCGGGCACCCTAGGGGAGGGCGACGAACTCCCGCCCGTCCGGCAGCTGGCCGCGGACCTCGGCATCAATCTCAACACCGTCGCGCGGGCCTATCGCGAGCTCACAGACGCAGGGCTCCTCGCCTCCGTGCGCGGCCGCGGGACCGTGGTCATCGCCACCGTCGAGCGGCCGTCCGGACCCAAGACAGACGAACGCAAGCGCATCGAGGCCGGAATCGCCGTGGCCTTCAGCGATGCCAAGATCGCGGGCCTGTCGCGGGAGGCAGTCGAGGCGATGGTGAACCGGCAGATCAACCGCCTGTGGAGACCCGACCCATGACCGAGCCGACCGTCACCTACGACACGATCCCGATCCTCTTCTTCCCCGTGATCATGATCGTCTTGCCGATGGTCCTCGCGGCTGGACTGCCGAACCGCGTCACCGAGGCAGCGGGCCAGGCGGAGGTCCATCGGTGGATGGCGCGGCTGGGGGTCGGCACCGTCGTGGCATTGGTCGTCTGGGGTGTCTCCACGTATCTCTCCGTCAGGACCCCCGGCTACCCATGGGCGACGTTTCTCTCGTGGCCGCTCTTCTTTCCTCTGTGGTTCGGCCTGGCCACGCCGCTCATCCGGGCCAAGAATCCCGGCTGGGGCCTCGCCAAGCAGGACGCTCTCGGCGGCTCGGGTGCGGTACGCACTGCATCGCTGGTGAACCGCGAGCGCGAGAGCCCGGTGACTCGGGCGATGTGGGCCTTGGCCATTGTCGCGAACGCCGCAGGCACCGCCGCGATCGCGGCACGCGGGCTGATGCCGTTCCCGATGGAGTCCTCGGCCGCGGGCGACGCCGCTGCCGCCGCCGCGCAGCGCCTGCAGTGGCAGCTGTTCCTCGGTCTCTCCTGCCTTGGGCCAGTCGGCCTCCTGTGGCTGCCGAAGATTCTGCGCTCCATGCGGTCTGAGCCGGAGCCGATGGATGCCGCGGGCTCGCGCGAACTGGCCGACCTGTATGCCGCCCAGCGCCGCCGTCGCGTGCTCGGCATGTTCTGGCTCAACGGCGTCGCGGGTCCGCTCGCGATCGCCGGCACGTTCGCGCTGGCCGTCTGGTTCCCCAACCTCGGGGGCTGGTGGGGCGTGGTGGGCGGCGTCGGCGGCAGTGCCGTGGGGATCGTTGGCGCGATCTTCGGCGTGCGCATGTCGGCCGAGCGCGCGAGGATCGCGGAGGTGCGGGCGCGGCTCGACAATGCGACCTCCTCGGCGTCAATGTGAGTGGGATCGGCCGGATAGAAACAATCATTGATGTCCCTGGAGCCATGAAGATGGGACTGCGCGGTCGAGCCCGAAGAACAGAAACTCGTTCCAGTGCTTTCCAGTGATCGCCGTCGCGACCGCGCTGAGCGAACGGTAGCGGTGTCTACCGAGCATGAACCCGTCGACCGTCACCGTCACGCAGTAGTCGCGATCACCGAAGTGCCTTACGAGCACCGTGCCAGGCGGCGGTATGCGCGGATCCCGGCCCTCGGCGGCGCGTGGGCGCTCGAACGCATCCTCTGCCGGTCGGGGGATCGGAACGCAGGGCGGCAGGGTCTCGAGATAGCTCGTGAAGCTGGCCCCGCAACCGAAGTCCTTCGTCACCTCTCGGGCGACCGCCAGCGCCTACGGCATCTGGTGGCTCTTGTCGATCTCCCGCAGGCGGGTCGCGATTGCGCGGACCAGCCAGGCTCGGTTCCCCGAAGTCGTGTCTCGGCCGAAGGTGTGGCGATAGGCCTCGCGCAGCTCGCGCTCCGTCATCGGCCCGCGGTCACCGCCTCCAGCGCGGATCGCAGCGAACGGTTGAACGCCTCGGGTTCGTCCATCCAGACCAAGTGCCCGGCGTTCTGGATCGTGTCGAGATGCGCGTGTGGAATGGCCGTGACGAGCTTGGGCCAGAACGTCGGACCAAGGTCGCAGTAGTCGTGCGTGCCGATGATCACGCGCACCGGTCCCTTGAAGGCCTTGAGGGCGGGCCAAGTCGCGTCGACCATCGACAGGTAGTCGGGTTCCGCGAAGATGGACTGGGCAACCGCAGGGTTGTAGAAGACCATGCCGCCGAGGGTCTCACGCCAGTTCCTGCCGGAGTAGGTGTTGACCAACGTGAAGATCAACCGCCAGCCCATGGTCTGCTGTTGGTCGGTCTTCAGATACAGCATCCGGAGATCGGGATCCGTCTCAGGCGGATGATGGACCGCCCAGTCTTTCGGGATCAGTCCCTCGTCCACGGCGATGCTGGCCCAGCGGCGCTCGCTGTCGCGGGCCCACTGCTTGCTTCGCTCCACCCACGCTAGGGCGTCGGCCATGGCAAATCCCGGCCACGCATCGCTCACGCAGAGCGCTGCCATCCGAGGCGCGTCGTCTGTTCCCTGGTCATGGCCCGGCAGAACCGGTCCGACCAGGATCAGCCCGGCGACGCGCTCGGGATGAGCTCGAAGGTAGCCGTACGCGAGCATGTTTCCCATCGAGTGCGCCATCAATGTGACCTTTTCCAGTCCGAGCCGCTGACGCAGTTGGTCAAGATCCTCGATCAGGCTCGCGTAGGTGATCTTCGCCGGTGGCGCGGCCGGCGATCGCAGCGAGCCTCGCTGGTCGTACAGCACAAATCGGTACTCGCCCGCCAGCGGCTTGATCACAGGCACGAGGTAGCTGTGCTCCGCGCCCCAGCCGCCATGCAGCACGATGACTGTGTTTCCGGGCTTCGACTCGGTGCCGTACTCCGCGATGTAGTGGCTCAGCTTGGAGCCATCCGCGTCCTGCGTGCTCATGTACCACTGGTTCAACGGCATTCCGTCCTCCGTCGGCAGCGGGGTCGGCTTGCCGGCGCCCGCAATCGGACTCGGGCGTGCCGTGCAGCCGACGATCGTCTGACCGATGAGGACTCCGACAATCAGCAAGGCCGACCTTCGAGATGGCATGCATGCTCCTTCGTGCAGGGATTGCAGGGTTCCGAGGCGATGGTTGCCCGTTTCGCACAGTAGTGTAGCATGCACAATACTTCCGTGCCGGCCGCGGGCGGCTTGGCCGCGCCGCTGCGCGAATCGCCCGACTTCCAATGGCCAACGCCACGAAAGGTCACAGATACATGAATCAGAGCATGACCCCCGACGCACGACCAGCGCTCGACGGTTCCGAGATCATCCGCCTCCGCCGCCAGATCCGGTTCATGCAGGTTGGCGTCCTCGCGCTCATTGCGACGACCGGAGCCGGCGTGATGCTCGGCATGCAGAACTCGGGTGCCGGCAAGGGCCCCGTGAAGTTCGAAGAACTGACCGTGCAGCGCCTCAATGTCGTCGAAGCCGACGGAACGCTTCGCCTCGTCGTGTCGAGCCGCGATCGCTTCCCAGGCGATTTCTACAGGGGGACCGAGAGTCCGCGGCCGGACCGCAAGCATTGCGCAGGCATGCTGTTCCTGAACGACGAGGGCACCGAGTGCGGCGGATTGATCTACGGCGCCAAGATTGACGAGAGCGGGGCTGTCGGTGAAGCGGGACTTTCGCTGACCTTCGATCGCCTGCGACAGGATCAGACGCTGCAGCTTCTGCACCAGGAGGGCGGGGGCCGAGCCATGGCGGGCGTGTCCATCAGCGATCGACCAGATGGACTGAAGTACTCGATCGCAGAGCTCAAGCGAGATGTCGCCGAGATCGAGAAGCTTCCGGCCGACCAGCAGCAGGCCCGCTTCTCCGAGCTGCAGGCTGCAGGAAAGTTGGGAAGTTCGCGGGCCTATCTCGGGACCACGGCGGATCAGGGCTCTGCACTCGTGCTGAACGATGCTTCCGGCCGCCGGCGTCTCATGCTGCTCGTGACCGCCGAGGGTGAGCCGAGGATGCAGGTCTTCGATGACAACGGCAAGGTGAAGGGCGAGTTTGCCATCACGCCGGCTGCACCGGCTGCGCCCGAAGCGCCAGTCGAGGTGAAGTAGTCGCGCCATGCGATCCATGGTTCGTCACGCTGCGTTCGCGCTGGTGCTCGCGCTCTGCTCCATCGCCACCATTCCAGGATGCGCGTCGGCCGGCGGCGGGAAGGAATCGGCCGACCCCGCCATGGCGGAGCAGCTGGCGATCCGGGACCTGAGCATGTCCTATCAGAAGGCGATGAGGGAGAACCAGCCCGCGAAGGCACGCGAGGCGGCGGAGCAACTTTTCGCAAAGGAACCCGAGCCGTGGGTTCAGGTGCTGCTGGCGATCACCTGGGCCGCCGAGGGAAATCGCGACGAGTCGTTCCGGGTGCTCTCCACCGCCATCGCCTCGATCGCTCGTTCCCCTATCGACGCTGGACCGATCGTGGTCGACCTGGCCAAATCGCTCGAGAGTGGCGACGAGTGGACGAGCCTGCGCACGGATCCGCGCTTTCCCGACCTGCTTGCACAGGCGCAGGCCGCCACGTGGCATCCCGAACCGCTGGTTTTCGACGCAGCCCCGGCCGAGGATCCACTGCGCATGAAGCGTCCGGCCACCGATTCGGATGCGCTTCGCACGCTGCGAGAGACGTACAAGCTCGATGCGGTTGTCGCGGGCGCCACCGACGACCTCGACCGCGTCCGGCGCATGTGCCGATGGGTGCATGCCCGTACCTCGCATCAGGGCTGGGATGGCGACCTTCCGAGCGATGCGCTGGGCTTGCTGCAGGTTGCCGAGAAGGGCGGACAGTGGCGCTGCGTCGAGTACGGCACCGTGTTGGCCGGGTGCCTGAACGCCGTAGGCATCCCCGCGCGCCAGGTGGGCGGCCAGGCGCGCGACGTGGAGACGATTGCGGTCGGTGCCGGGCACGTCTTCGCCGAGGCTTGGCTCGCTGACCGCCAACGCTGGATGTTCGTCGATGCGCAGATGGACATCGTCGGCCTTGATTCGGACGGCACGCCGATGAACTCGGTCGAGTTCCGCGAATCGCTGTCACGGCCGAATCCACCGATTCCATACCCTCTGGTCCTTGCATTCTGCATGAACTACTTCCGCACCGGCTTCGAGGCGGCCGACGGAAAGCGCATCAGCATCATGGTCGGTCCGGTCGGCTCGAGGATGCCCACGAAGTTCCAGCGCGTGCCGAGTCCCGCACCGGATCGCTTCACGCATCGGCTCGCCGACTTCTATGCACCACCCGTGCCGTGAGCCACGCGTGAAGGTCCGTAGCTGACTCGATCGAAGCGCCGCTCGCGTCCTACC
>JBIIIL010000180.1:0-5471 GCA_044234825.1 Phycisphaerales bacterium | reverse complement strand
AACGTCCCCGGCGGCACGAGCAGCATCTCGATCCCCGTTCCCGTATCGCGCACGCGCCACGCAAGCCCGCTCGCAGCGATCGCCATGCGCAGCGCGGGGTCGGTGACTACGGCCGGGTCGGGGAAGGCCTCGATCAGCGTCGCCCACGCGGGCGCGGTCGGTCCGGCCGGCGTGCACGTACCCCAGTTCGCGAGTAGCACGCCGAGGTCCGATCCGTCGATGTGCCCGTCGCCGTTGATGTCCGACGCGATCGAGAACGAACCGGAGGTGCGTGGCCCCCAGTACGCCAGCAGCGTTCCGAGGTCCGCTCCGTTGACCGCGCCGTCCGCCACGATGTCCCCCGCGCACCGACATGCCCCGAGCTCGGGATGGGTCGTGCACTCGCAGATGTCGGGGATGCCGTTCGTATTCGCGTCGGCGAGCTGGCCGGCGAGGATCTGGCCGTAGTCGACGATTCCGTCGGAGTTGCAGTCGGCAGACCATTCGATCACGAGACCGACCGCATTCGGCCAGTCGAAGTAGTCGTCTGACCAGTGCGGAGAACCGTCATTGCCGATGCAATAGATGTCCACTGCATCCCGTCCGCTTGGCTGTTGCCATGTGCACCCATTGCCGGGCCCTCCCCAGCTCGTGAAGTTCCAAGGTTCGCCACTGAGCCAGTGCCACGATCCGGACTGAAAGTACGCACCGAGCCAGTACCCAGGTCCGGGCGCGATTGAGCCGAGCATGCTGCCGATGAAGTCGTTTTCGGCGGTGGTCGTGACCGACGCCAAAGCGCCACCCTTGAGCGCGGCTCGGTCACGTGCCGCATACCAACTCAGTCCGGGTGTTGGATCGACCTGATACCAATGCCCATTCCCCCCATCCTCCACCCGCCACTGCACCGCGTCCCCCGCAAGCGCGCCGACCGTCATCGACGCCGCAGCCGCCGCGCCGAGCATGACATCTGAGCCGAACTTCTTGGTCTTCACGACGGAATCTCCTTGAACTCCTACTAATCCAGACATCGCCCGCGCGGCCGCGGGATTCCCGTGAGTTTCTCGAAATCGCTCGCTGCCAGCTGAATTCCCGATAGTCCACGCGGCCGCCAGCAGACCGACTCCGACACCTCCGGCAGCCACCCGCGCCATGACCGCTCCCCACCGCGGCCCGAGCATGTGCAACGGCCCACCCCCCGCGCGCCGCTGCTCACCCGTTCCGTCCGCCGCCTCCTCGCCCACCGCTCCGCCAAGCGCGCGCAGCAGCTCTCGCGGCGCCAACTCTTCCCGCTCACCTGCGCCGCGGGATACCAGTCTCACCCCGCACTCTCCTCGATCAGCCGCATCAGCTTGCCCACCTCGGCATCCAGCTCCTCCGCGCGCACCCCCTCCGCCCGCAGCAGTTCGCGCACCGCCCCGCGCATGCGCGCCCCGACGCGGGCCGCCGCGTGCTTCGCCTGGCTGGGTGTGATGCCGAGTGCTGCAGCGATCGCGTCGTACTCCATGCGATCCACCACGTGCATGCGGAACACCACGTAGTCGTCGGGGCGGCCGCGGTCGTCGGCATCGGTCTGCGCAATGACGTGCGCCTCGTTCGCAAGCGTCACCGCCCACGCGCGGTCGAAGGCGCGTTCGGCGGCAGGTTCGGCTGAGGGCAGGGCGTCGAGCAG
This sequence comes from Phycisphaerales bacterium, assembly GCA_044234825.1. Lineage (GTDB taxonomy): Bacteria > Planctomycetota > Phycisphaerae > Phycisphaerales > SM1A02 > ZLKRG44. Next base: position 3,823 of record JBIIIL010000180.1, on the reverse strand, counting down.
GCCGTCGGCGCCAGCCGGGTCGAGCATCTCGCGCCCGGCCGCCCGCGCGCGGTCACGCGCCAGGCCGCGGCAGTGGAAGCTGGCTGCATTCATCATCCAGCGCCGCAAGGGCATGCCGGAGGTGCGCCAACGCATCATGAAATCAAGGCTCTGCAGGTGTTTCGCGAAGAATCCGGCCACCAAATCCTCGGGCTCGCCGAGCCGTGCGAACGCGCTCGTGTGCACGTACGCGCACAGCGGCCGGTGGTAGCGCTCCATCACGTGCGTTCGCAGCGATTGCGCCGCGCTGGTCGCCTCACGCGGGTCAGCGCCCTCGGCGAGCGTGAGCTGCGCGTCGATCCACGTGGCATGCGTGCTGGGGAAGTGGTCCACCGGAGGCATGGGGGCGGAGGGTACTGCGAGGGGACGGATTCCCGGAACCGTGGAGAAATTTGGCAGCGTTCTGCTTGCAGTAGCGCGGAGGCCATCATCATGCGCCTTCGCACTCCGCGGGAGCGTCCCCGGAAGCAGAAAGGACTCGAATGTGCGGAAACGAGGTGTACGATGACGGTCATGGAAATTCGCCTGCAGCTCGACGAGAAGGACCTCGCAGCAGCCCGAACCTACGCGGGGATCGACGACCCGGTGCGGCTCTTGCAGCACGTACTTCGGTCCTACGTCCACTCCAAGGCATCGGCGGAACTCCGGGCGCTGGCCGGATCGGACCCCACGGCGGAAGCGCCGCCGCGTCGGAGACCGCCGGACTTCCTGAACGACCCGGACCAGCCGAAGGGCACGTAGCACCTCGGCAGGAATCGATCCCCGAGCGGGTGCTCGTCGATACGAGTGCGTGGATTGCCCATCAACGCTGCTTTGACCCGCAGTTGAACGCGCTGCTCACGACGGAAACCGCGGTCTCGCACGAAGTGGTGATCGGCGAATTGACGCTCGGTTGCGGGGACAAGGCCCGTGTTCTCGCTTCCGCTGCGTCGCGGCTCGGTCGCGCCACGCGCGTGGAGGACGAGACGGTGCAATCCTTCATCCTCCGGAATGAGCTGCGCTGCTGCGGCTTGAGCTGGCCGGACGCGTGCCTCCTGGCATCCGCCGCTTCGGAGGGCTGGACGCGTGTCTACACCCATGACCGCGCCATGGCGAAGGCGGCAGCACGGCTCGGCGTTGCGTGGCCGTGACGTTTACCCCCCGCACGGCCCCCAGTGCGAGAGCAGGAGGCCCAGGTCCGCGCCGTCCACGCGCCCGTTGCCGTCGAGATCCGAGTTCGTGGTGGGAGTAACCGGGCCCCACTCGGAGAGGACGATGCCGAGGTCTGCGCCGTTGATCCGACCGTCGATGTAGATGTCGCCGATGCAGCAGGATTGCGCCGATTCGCAGCAGTCGAGCACGCCGTTTGCGTTGGTGTCTGCGAAGGTGCCGTCTCGAATCTGGCCGTAGTCGACGATGCCGTCATTGTTGCAGTCGGCGGACAATTCGATCAGATACTCGTTCTTGCCACCCTGAAAGTCATTGTTGTGATCATCGATCCATAGGTACGGGCCACTCCCGTACTGTCCGGTGTACAGGCGGTTTTCGCCGCAGCAAAAGGGGCAACCGGGCATCGTGTCGCAGGAGAACGGTTCGCCATTCACCCACTGCCATCCGCCGCCACCTGTTCGCAATCCGCCAATCCAGCATGACCATTGGTTGAACATGGTCGGCGACACGTCGCGGAACAGGAACGCGTTCTCCTCGATTGTGCTGACGGTCGCGAGGTAGCCGCCGGCAGCAATCGCCCGATTCCTTGCCTCATCCCAGGTGATTCGCGGATATCCAGCGCCCGGGAGCACGATGACGCGATACCAATGTCCATTCCCCCCATCCTCCATCCGCCACTGCACTGCGTCCCCCGCAAGCGCGCCGTTCGCCGTCACTGCTGCCGCCACTGCCATTGCCGCCACGCGTGCCGAGTTCTTCGGGGTCATCGCTGGGTCTCCGCCCGCATCGCCTGGATCGCGGCTGGCTCCGAACATCGGGCCGGCAGCGGCGGTGGGCGTTGCCAACGATCCGCCTGCCGCCGCCGCATGCGTAACGGTGTTGCCGAAATCGTGATTCGCCCGGGCGCCTGCCCATAAACATAGGAGGGAGGTGGCCGCGATGGCCGTGACCGGGGTTGCGCGGCCCGCCGGGGCCACTGCTCGGGCGCCATCCAGCGCCACCGCGCCCTCCGGCGCTACCGCTTGCTCCGGGAACTCCCCGTCCCCCACCACTGCGGACAGCCGTGCGGCCGCGCGCTGGTCGATGACCGCCTTCTCGCCGCGGTGGTTTCGTTCCGCCGACTCGTGCCGCTCCTGTTCCACGACGCCAAGAAGCCGCCGGAACGCCACCGATGCGTGCGCCCGCTCCCCGAATTCGCGAATTCGTCTCACCTCACGTGCCCCCGCCCGCCGCCCCCACCGCGCGCTGCACGTCCTTCACGGTGCGATCCATCTCGCTCTCGCGCACGCCCTCGGCGCGCAGCACCTCGCGCAGCGCGGCCGCCATCCGCTGCGAGACCAACCGCGTGGCGCCCGCGCACTGCTGCGCACTCATGCCGACCGACGGGCCGATGGTGTCGTACCCCTCGCCTTCGATCACGCGGCGGCGAAAGACGTCGTATTCGTCCAGGCGGCCTTCCGAGGAAAGCTGCGCGTGGGCCTGGGCATGCGCGGCATCGAGAACGGCGATCGCCCACGCGCGCTCGAACGCGGCTTCGGCAGTGCGCTCCTCGGCGGGGAGGAGCGCGTCCTCGGCACCGGTGCTCGAGGATGCGCCGCCCGCCGCGGCGTTCTCGGAGAGATCGGTGAACGGCCGCAGCCGGTCGCGGAGCCGGTCCCGCACCACGCCGCGTGCGTAGAAGCCCATGCCGTTCATCATCCAGCGCCGCAGCGGCATGTTGCTGCGTCGCCAGGCGGGAAGGAAATCGGGCGCGGTCACGCGGTCCGCGAAGTACCCGGCCACCAAGTCGTCCGGCTCGCCCGCGCGCCGCAGCGATCCGCCGTGCACGTAGGCGCGCAGCGGCGCGTGGTAGCGCTCCCACAGGTGCCGCCGCAATGCCGCGCGCGCAGTCTCCGCACGGGCGGTGTGCGGCCCATCGGCTGATGCGCCATCGCCATCGATGATCGTCAGCTGCGCGTCGATCCACGTGGCGTGGGTGCTCGGAAAGTGGTCCACCGGAGGCATTGCAGAGGGAAGGGTACCGCAGGCACGCACGTGAGCCCCTTTGAGCACATTCGGGGAAATCACGTCTGACTTTCCGCAGCCATCGCGGTGACTTTCCGCGCGGCCGTGACCATGTGCCTCTCGCCGGCGTGGATCGCCGCGGAAGGGGATTGAATGCGGGAGCACGAGGAATACACTCATGATCATGGAATTCCGCCTACGCATCGACGAGCAGGACTTCGAGCGCGCCAGCAGGATGTCGGGGATCACCGATCCGGTGGCAGTGGTGCAGCACGCGCTCCGCGAGTACGTGCGCCTGCAGGCGGCGGTCGAACTGATCCGCCTGGGCGGATCGGACCCGACCGCGGAATGTCCGCCGGTACGTCGGCCCCCGGATTTCCTCAACCGTCCGAGGGATCTGGAGCCGCCGGGCTGACGCTTTCGGGCGGGGTAGTGCGATCAATACTCCCCGATATAAGCGCATGGATCCAGCACCAAGTCCGCCCGGATCCGTTGCTCACCAGCATGCTCGACACCGGCCGAGTCGTCGGTCACCCCATGGTGGTCGGGGAACTCTGGCTCGGCTGTGGCGCCCGTCCGCGCGCGCTCGCGCAGTTCGTGGCGTCACTGCCTGCGGCGCCGCTCATCGATC